>CALMPQ010000344.1 GCA_937872005.1 uncultured Propioniciclava sp. | reverse complement strand
GGAAGCGGGCGAGTGCGAGGGGGATGGGCACGAGCGGGAGCCACCACGTCCACTGCGTGGCCCAAGCGGCGGGCAGCCAACCCGACCATGCGGCCGCTGCGACGGCGACGAGCGCCAGCAGGCCCACCGCGACGAGCAGGCCCCCCACCCGGTGAGCGGGGCGGGCGCGCAGGATGAACAGCCCCACGGGCGTGAACCCGGCCGCCAGGGCGAGTGTCATGGCGAGCGGCGCGGCCACGCGGTCGGGCGGGCCGGCCAACCACCCGAACCCCGCGGTGACCAGCAGGCCGATGGCGCCCGCCGCGGCCCACGCCCACGGGCGGACGGGGCTCATACCCCGATCGCGTGCAACAGGTTGTGGAACCAACCGGCCGCGTGGCCCTGATCGAGTTGTCGGGTGGAGGCGCGCAACCTCTCGACGACGTCGGCGAGGCTCCCGTTGGGGCGCGGCACGGTGCGGCCGGCGGGCCACGGGCGTCCGGTGCCGCCCGGGTGGGCCTCCAGGTACACCTCGGCGCGATCGAGGACGGCGTTGACCCGGGCCTTGACGCGGGCCGGGGCCGGGCGCCCGCTGGCCGGCACGAAGCCCCGGACGACGAGGTCGTGGCCCACGACGGGTTCGAGGCGTCGACCGGTCACGTCGAAGAAGTCGACCCGATCGGGTCCATGGTCGCCGGCGTCCTCCCCCCGGTGGTGCTCGGCATGCTCGATGGTCTCGGCGACAGTGCCGGCGTGGAGCCATCCGTCGTCCGCACACAGGGTGAGGACCAGGGCGTCGAGGGTGAGTTCTGATCTGGGCATCGTGACCTCCACGGGGATGAATGGCAGACAGTATGACCGCCCGCCCCCCTTCCCAACAGGGGCACCCCCTAGGCTCAGCACCATGCCGGAGGAGACCACCCCTCGCCAGGTCGTCCTGGTGGTCGACGACCACCCCGTGTTCCGCGCCGGCCTGGTCGCGCTCCTCTCCGCGCAACACTGGATCGAGCGCGTCGTCGAGGCCGACTCGTGCGCCACGGCCCTGGACGCCATGGCCCAGGAGCAGCCCTCCCTCGCGGTGTTGGACCTGGGTCTTCCCGACGGAGACGGCATCGACCTCACCACGCGCGTCCGGGCCCTCGTGCCGGGCTGCCGGGTGTTGATCCTGACCATGACGTCGTCGGGGGACACGGCGCGCGGCGCACTCGCGGCGGGGGCGTCCGGCTACCTCGTGAAGGAGACCGACCCCGAGACGATCGTGTCATCGCTGCACACCGTCGCCAACGGTGGGCTGGTGCTCGGCCCGCACCTGGACGTCTCGGCGGTGCTGGCCGAGGAGGGGCGGCGGCCGCCGGCCCCGTTCCACCGGCTGTCGCCGCGTGAGGTGCAGGTCGTGCGTCTGGTCGCCGCCGGCCTCACCAACGCCGCGGTCGCGGCGCGGTTGGCGCTGGCCGAGAAGACGGTCCGCAACCAGGTGTCGGTGATCCTGGACAAGACCGGAGCCACCGACCGTGTCCACCTCGCCCTGCTGGCGCGGGAGGCGGGCCTGGTCAACCCGTGAGAGGTCACAGGAAGCCGCGACGGCGCAGCGCCTCGTCGACGAACTCCTTCAGGGCGGGCTTGGCGGCCTCGTTGTCATACTTCACGCTGACGCAGCCCTTGCCGCCGAACGCGCCCTCGATCTTCTCCTTCGTCTCCGCGACGAGGTCGAACTCGAGCGCGTGCGCGCTGAAGTGCTTCGCGGCGGTGGTGAACATCACGTAGCCGTCCTTGGTGTAGGACGGCCCGAACCTGAACATCGGCGTCGACCGGAACATGACGAGCTCCAGGTCGGGGTTTCGGCCCCGGACGTGGGCCCAGAACTCCTCCAGCCAGGGGCGACCGGCCTCGGGGGCGTCCGCGAGGTAGTCCTCAGGGGTGTCAGCCATGCGCCCAGCCTACGGACGATCAGGACGTCTGGGCAGTCCCTCCCCCGCCCGGCCGCATCGCCCTACACTCCTGCCCGGAGGTGGCGATGGCCAGGTCGGTGCACCGCGCGTGGTGGGTGGCGTTCGTGACGCTGCTCGCGCTGGTCAGCGCGGCCGCGTTCCGGTCCAGCACCGGGGTGTTGTTCATCCCCATCGAGCAGGAGTTCGGCTGGTCCCGCACCACCACGTCGGGCGCGGTGTCGCTGAACCTCGTGCTCTACGGGCTGACCGCCCCGTTCGCTGCCGCGATCATGGAGCGGTGGGGCGTGCGCCGCACCGTGGCCGCCGCGCTGACCGTCGTCGGCATCGCCAGCCTGCTCACCACCGTGATGACCGACCCGTGGCACCTGTGGGTGCTGTGGGGCCTGTTCATCGGGGTCGGCACGGGCGCGATGGCGCTCGTGCTCGGCGCGATCGTGGCCAACCGCTGGTTCGAGGCCCACCGCGGCCTCGTGATCGGCATCTTCTCGGCGGCCAACGCGACCGGCCAGCTGAGCTTCCTCCCCCTCATCGCCGTGCTGGCCGATGGGCCCGGCTGGCGCTGGGCCGCGGGCACGGTCGCGTTCGCGTCGCTGGCCCTGGTGCCGTTCGTGCTCTGGCTGCTCAGCGACCGGCCCGCCGACGTCGGCCTGCGCCCGCTCGGCGCCGCCGACCTCACCCTGGACGCCCCGCTCCCGCCCGACCTCGCCCCGCACCCGACCCCCGACCAGCCCGCGCCCGCGGCGTCCGGACCGATGGTGCTCGCGCTCACCACGCTGCGGGACGCGAGCCGCCGCTGGCCGTTCTGGCCCTTGGTGCTGAGCTTCTTCGTCTGCGGGTGGAGCACGAACGGGCTGATGCAGACCCACTTCATCCCGGCCGCTGACGACTTCGGCATGGCGCCCACCGTCGCGGCGACCCTGCTCGCGATGATCGGGGCGTTCGACATCATCGGGACGGTGGCGTCCGGGTGGCTGACCGACCGCGTCGACTCCCGCATCCTGCTGGCGATCTACTACGCGGGCCGCGGCATCGCGCTGTTCGCGCTGCCCGTCGTCATGGACGCCAGCATCGGCGTCGGCCTGTGGTTCTTCATCGTCTTCTACGGGCTCGACTGGGTGGCGACCGTCCCGCCGACCGTCGCCCTGTGCCGGCAGCACTTCGGCGCCGAACGCTCCGGGGTCGTGTTCGGCTGGGTGTTCGCCTCCCACATGATCGGGGCGGGTGCCGGCGCCACGCTCGCCGGGGTGCTGCGCACGCAACACGGCACCTACCTGGGCGCCTGGCAGGGCGCGGCGGTGCTCTGCATCGGGGCGGCGCTCGTGGTGCTGACGATCCCCAACTCGCGCAACCGCGCGCGCGAACTGGTCGCGACCCCTTAGTCTTCGCTGGTCACCATCCGGCACCACACCCAGGGGGCCCCCATGAAGAAGGTCGGGCTGCTGCCACGCATCCTCATCGCCATCGCGCTCGGCATCGTCTGCGGGCTGTTCTTCCCCGAGTCGGTCGCGCGCGTCTTCGTGACGTTCAACGGCCTGTTCGGGAACTTCCTGAGCTTCATCATCCCGCTCATCATCATCGCGCTGATCACCCCGGCGATCTCCGAGCTCGGCCGCGGCGCCGGCAAGTGGCTCGGCATCACGGCGGCCATCGCCTACGGCTCGACGCTGTTCGCGGGCTTCCTCGCACTGGCGGTCGGCACGACGGTCTTCCCGCTCATGCTGCGCCCCGACTCGGGCCCCGGCACCCTCGGCAACCCCGAGGACGCCCTGCTCACGCCCTACTTCACCATCGAGATGACCCCCGTGTTCGGCGTCATGACCGCGCTGGTGCTGTCATTCGTGGTCGGTGTCGGCCTCACGCTCATCAACGGCACGACCCTGCTCAACGGCTTCGTCGAGATGCGCCAGATCGTGGAGAAGACGATCTCGGCGATCATCATCCCGTTGCTGCCGCTCTACATCTTCGGCATCTTCCTGAACATGACCGTGGCCGGCCAGGTCTGGAACATCATCGTCACCTTCGTCGGCGTCATCCTGCTGGTGTTCGCGCTCACCGTCGTGGTGCTGCTCGTGCAGTACGGCCTCGCGGGAGCCATCTCGGGCCACAACCCCATCAAGGCGCTCGGCACGATGCTGCCGGCCTACGCCACCGCGCTGGGCACGTCGTCGTCGGCGGCCACGATCCCCGTCACGCTGCGCCAGGCCATCAAGGTCGGCATCACCCCGGCCGTGGCGTCGTTCGTGATCCCGCTCTGCGCGACCATCCACCTCGCGGGGTCGACGGTGAAGATCACCGCGTTCTCGCTGGCCATCATGGTGCTCTCGGGCATGCCGATCGACCTGCCGCTGATGATCGGCTTAGTGTTCATGCTGGGCATCACGATGGTGGCCGCCCCCGGCGTCCCGGGTGGCGCGATCATGACGGCCGCCGGCCTGTTGAGCTCGATGCTGGGCTTCACCGAGCCGATGGTCGGCCTGATGATCGCCACCTACATCGCGATCGACAGCTTCGGCACCGCGACCAACGTCACCGGCGACGCGGCCATCGCGATGGTCGTCGACAAGTTGAGCGCCGGCAGGATCAACGAGCAGCCCACCGCGGCGCTCGACGGCATCCCCGGCTGAGTGCAACGATCGGGCCTACCGGGGCGTGACATGGTTGTGTCCGAACCCGGGAGGTCCCGATGAAGCGCTTGGCCCCCATCCTCGCCGCGTTGGCGTTGCTGCCCCTGGCCGCCTGCGCCACGACGCCCGGCACGCCCGCCCCCGTGCCACCACCCCGGGCGCCCTCCCCTGCGCCCTCGACGCTCGCCGCCGACGATCTCGTCACCGCGTCCGGCACCTTCTTCGAAACAGCCGAGCGGCCACTGTTCCTGTGCCTCGGCGGCCTCCTGACGTCCTACCCGCCGCAGTGCGGCGGCGCGCAACTCCCCGTCGCGGGTATCGCGTGGGCCGACCTCCCGACGGGCGTGGAGGTGAACGGCATCCGCTTCACCGACCACCTCGACGTCACCGGCACGTGGGACGGGACGACCTTCAAGGTCCGCTCGGCCGAACCCGCCAAGCCCAGCGACGCCGAGGACCTCGACTTCGGCCAGGCCTGCGAGCAGCCCACGGGGACCCCCATCACCACCCCCGAGCAGATGCAGGCCACCCAGGAGGCCGTCGCGAGCCTGCCCGGCGTCCAGACGGTCTGGGTGGGCTACACGAAGGAGCCGCGCGGCGAGGAGTTCATGGGTGAGGCCTTCTTCAACGTGCTCGTGACGGGTGGCGCGGCCGAGGCCGAGCGGATCCTCCGGTCGCAGGTCGACACAGCCGTCTGCGTGGCCCACACCGACGGCCCCTCCGAACCGGAGCTCATCACGGCCCAGCGGCGACTGCACGAGGCACTCGGCACCGAGGCGACCGGCAGCGGGATGACCGTGAGGAACGGGCAGGTGGCGCTCACCGTCACCGTGCTGGCCGACACCCCTGACCTGCGCGCCAAGGTCGCCGACGCGGTCGGCCCGAGGGTGGCGCTGTTCGTCGAGTACGACCCGCTGATCCGACGCGCCTGAGCCGCGAGGCTCAGTTGAACTGCCAGGACCGCTTGGACAGGCCGTACCAGAAGCCGTCGACGGCCACCTCGTTCTCATGGCCGGTCGCCTCGGCGGCCCCGAGCGACACATAGAGCGGCGCCCAGTGCTCGGTGCGCGGGTGCGCCTCGTGGGCGGCCGGCGCCAGCATCTCGAAGTTCAGGATCGCGTCGATGTCGCGGCGCTCCAGCGCCTCGGCGGCCCAGTGGTCGAACTCGGTCGACGGGGCCGGGGCGGGCGCGTCCGCGCCGGCGCGGGGGTTGAACCAGCGCAGGTTGTGCGTGGTGAAGCCCGAGCCGATGATGAGGGTGCCCTCGTCGCGCAGCGGCGCGAGGCGCTTGCCGAGTTCGTACAGCCCCGTGGGGTCGAGCGTCGGCAGCGACATCTGCACCACCGGCACGTCGGCCTCGGGGAACAGCTCCACCATCGGCACGTAGGCGCCGTGGTCCAGGCCGCGGTCGGGGTCCTGGTGGACGGGACCGTCGACCAACCCCGCAACCCGGGCAGCGAGCTCGGGCGCGACGGGCGCGTCATAGGTGACGTCGTAGTACTTCTGCGGGAAACCCCAGAAGTCGTAGACCAGGGGCGTCCCCTCGCGGGTGGACGAGACGGTCACCGGCTGGTTCTCCCAGTGGGCCGACACCATGAGGACGTTCTTGGGCTTCTCGACGCGGGCGGACCAGTCGTGCAGCTGCCGGGTCCACGTGGCGTCGTCGGCCAGCGGCGGGGCGCCGTGGCTCAGAAAGAAGACGGGCTGGCGCTCGCTCATCGGTCACTCCTCAGATAGTTGATGTCTCAACTATATCCCATCCCCGCTCACCCGCCAACAGGAAGTACTCACCGGCGAGCCCCGCGAGGTCGGCGCGGTGGGTCCGCATGCGGCACCCCCGGCCGTCCGGGCGCACCACGATCCCCTCCGCAGCCCAATGGTCGCGCGCCTTCGCCAGCGGCGCCAGAGTCCCGTCGTGGGAGACCACCCGCCACCACGCCACGGACGCCCCGTGCTCGCGCATGATCGCCCCCACCTGGCGGGGGCCGACGCCGGTCAGCGCCCCGATATCGCCGTACGACACGACGCGCCCCGGGGGCACCAGCGACACCGCCGCCAGGACCCGCTCAGCCGCGGGCGGCAAGCTCGTCATCGACGTACCCCGGCCCGGCCGCGACCAACCCCGCCGCCACGAACACCACTGCGGACCCCAACAGGAACCACAGGGGCACCGCCCACCCGCCCGTGAACTCGAACAGGACGCCCACCAACAACGGGCCCAGCCCTGAGGCCAGGTAGCCCACCGACTGGGTGAACCCGGACAGCTGAGTCGTCACGTGGGCATCGCGCGTGCGGGCCGTGATGAGGGCCATCGCCATCGGGAAGGCGAAGCCCGACAGGCCCAGGCAGGTCGCCCAGAGCCACGGCAGGTTCGTCGGGGCCAGCCACACGCCGAGGTAACCCGTCACCAGCAGGATGCCGAGCACCACCACGACCCACCGGGGGTCGCGCACCTTGGCGACCACCGCCGGCATCACGAACCCGGCCGGGATGCCGAACGCCGCGATCAGGGACGCCATCGCCCCGGCCTGCGTCGGCGTGAGCCCGCCGTCGCGGTACATCTGGGCGATCCAGCCGAACTGGACGTAGGCCTGCATCGACTGCATGCCGAAGAACAACGCGAGCGCCACGGCGCGACGCGACCCGATGACGCCGAACACCGACCCGGAGACCCGCTGGGTGACGGCCTCCTCCGCCAGGCGTCGCTTGCGCTCGGAAGCCGCGAGCACCGCCCACGGCACGGCGGCGACCAAGGCGACGACGCCCCACACCCCCAGGGATGCGCGCCAGCCACCGGGAGCGACGTCCGACAAGGGGGCCGAGATCAGCGACGCCGACGTGGCCCCGATCGCCAGTCCGACCGTGTAGACCGACATCAGCGACGCCAGCCGGTTCGGGTAGTGCGACTTGATGTAGGCCGGCGTCAACACGTTGCCGATCGCCATGCCGCCGAACGCCACCAGCGTCAACACGAAGAAGAGCGGGACCGAGTCGACGAAGATGCGGCCCAGAAGCCCCAGTGCGGCGGCCAGCGCCGCCACGAACAGACCACCCGCCAGACCGAGCCGCAGCCCAACCGTCACCGCGATCGCACCGAACACGGCGAAGGCGAAGCCCGGGGCCGAGGTCAGCAGCCCGGCGAGGGCGCCGCCCATGCCGAGGCCCTCCTTGACCTCGGCCAGCACCGGCCCGAGGGAGGTGGCGCCCGGCCGCAGGTTGATCGCGAGCAGCACGATCGCGACCACGCCCCACCAGAGCCTGGCCTGGGAACGCATCATGTCAGGCCTTCTTGCCGGCCTTCTTGGCCGCCTTCTTCGCCACCCGCTCGCGCTCCTTGGCGACGCGCTCGGCCGCCTTGCGCTGCTTCTGCGCCGCCTTGGTCACCTTGTCGGCGAGCTTCTTCTGCTTGGCGCGGGCCTTCTCGATGGCCTGCGTGGCCTTCTGCTCCTCGCGCTCGCGTCGCTTCTGGCCGATCTTCTCGGCCTTGGCAGCCGGCGACAGCTTGCTGGGCTCGGGCTCCACGACCACGGACGCCGCGGGCTGCGGTTCGTCGGCCACGGGCTCGTCCTCGACCCCGAACACGACGCTCCCCCCGGCGTCCACGACGTCCGCCTGCGGCTCGTCGAACCAGTGGTCGCCCTCGCCCAGGTAGCGGAACACCGCGATGTAGTTGTTGGGCAGCTCCACCGACGCCTCGGCCACCTCGCCCGCAGCCCGCAGCGTGAGCCGACCCGGCGTCCAGTCGTTGAAGTTGCCGACCACGCTGACGCGGTCGGCCGCCTCGAGCGGCTGGAGGAACGTGAGTGTGCGGTGGCCGGCGCGCGAGCCGACGGAGCGGAGCAGCATGGAGAACCTTCCTGTGGAGCGGCCCATTGTCTCACCGGAGCGCCGGATGTTCCCCACTGGTTGCCAGACGGTGGGCAACCGCGGAACCGGCGTAGGCTGGGGCACCGTGGCCTTCCTCGACCCCGTCACCCTCTCCGGCTCGCTGGTCCGCCTCGAGCCGCTCGCCCGCTCCCACGCGGACGCCCTCCGTGCTGCCACGCATGACGGGCGGGTCTGGGAACTCTGGTACACCTCGGCCCCCGCACCCGAGGACGTGGAGGCCGACATCACCGCCAAGCGGGCCGGCGCCGCCGCGGGGCAGGGGCTGCCCTTCGCGCTGCGGCGGCTGCTCGACGACAAGGTGGTCGGGGTGACGACGTTCCTGCACCCCGTCCCCGCCGTGCCGGCGGTCGAGATCGGGTCGACGTGGTACGCGGCGTCCGCCCGCCGGACGGGGCTGAACACCGAGGCCAAGTTCCTGATGCTGCGCCACGCCTTCGAGGTGTGGGGCTGTCGACGGGTGGCGTTCCGGGCCACCTGGTTCAACCACCCGTCGCGCGAGGCGATCGAGCGGCTGGGCGCCGTCTTCGAGGGGCGCATCCGCAACGACCGGGTGCTGCGCGACGGAACCGTCACCGACACCGCCCAGTACTCCCTCACCGGGGAGCAGTGGCCGGCCGTGCAGCGCCACCTGAACCACCTCCTCGGGAGGCACTGATGGGCACCCTGTGGCGCGTGCTGTCGACGGCCCGCGAGCTGTGGGGCTGGTACGCCGGGATCATCGTGACCTCCGTCCTCGTCGCGGTCACCGCCCTGGCCACCCCGTTCATCATCGCCCGGGCGACCGACGAGGTCGTTGCCCAGGTCGGCGGGGGCGGTGGCGGCTTCACCGCCCTGCTCGTCCTCGCCCTGGCCCTGCTGGCCGCGGAGTTGCTCAACACGGCGCTCACCAACGTCGGCGGCTTCTTGGGGGACACCATGACGATGCGCCTGCGGTCGATCCTCAGCTCGCGCTACTACGCGAAGCTGTTGTCGCTGCCGCAGCGCTACTTTGACAACACGCTCACCGGCACCGTGATCAACAAGCTGAACCGCTCGATCACCGAGGTCACGCAGTTCCTGCAGATGTTCAGCAACAACTTCTTCCCGACGCTGATCACGGTGTTCGCAGTGCTGTTCATCGCCGCGTTCTACTCGTGGCCGCTGGCGTTGCTGCTGCTCATCATCTACCCCCTGTTCACCTGGCTCACGGCGCTCACCTCGAAGCGGTGGCAGAAGCTCGAGGGCGAGAAGAACGTCGAGCTCGACGCCGCCGGCGGACGCTTCGCCGAGGTCATCGGCCAGATCAAGGTGACGAAGAGCTTCGTGCGCGAGCGGTCGGAGCTGGAGTTGTTCGACGGGCACTACGCCAGGGCGGTGCGGCTCACGACCACCCAGTCGTCGTGGTGGCACCGCATGGACGTCGCCCGCCGCGGCTCGCTCAACGTGATCTTCTTCGGGATCTACCTGATCATCTTCGCCCAGACCGCCTCGGGGGCGTTCTCCCTGGGCGACATGGTGCTGCTCATCCAGCTCGTCGCGATGGCGAAGAACCCCGTCATGATGATGAGCTTCCTCGTCGACTCCTCCCAGCACGCGATCGCGGGCTCCAAGAGCTACTTCGAGGTCATGGACGAGACCCCCGAACCCCACGCGGCCATCGACGCGCCGACAGCCCGTGTTCCCAGCGCCGACAGCCCGCCTTCCGAGCGCCGAGAGCCTGTGGTCCCGCCCTGTAGCGTCGTCCCGGACGCCCCGACGATCGAGTTCGCAGGTGTCAGCTTCGGCTACGACTCCGACGCCGAGGTGCTGCACGACATCTCGTTCGCGGTCACGCGCGGTGAACGGGTGGCGCTGGTCAGCGAGTCGGGCGGCGGCAAGACCACGCTGGTCAACCTGTTGCTCGGGCTCTACCGTCCCGACGCCGGGACGATCAGCATCGCCGGCACCGACACGGCGTCGGTGTCGCTCGCGCAGGTGCGCGCCCAGATCGGAGTCGTCTTCCAGGACGCGTCCCTGTTCTCGGGCACGGTGCGCGAGAACCTGGCCTATGGGCGTCCCGAAGCCACCGACGCCGAACTCGAGCTGGCCGCCCGCCGGGCGAATGCCCACGAGTTCATCGCGCGCCTCGCCGACGGCTACGACACCTTGATCGGCGAGCGGGGCGTCCGGCTGTCGGGCGGGCAGAAGCAGCGCATCGCGGTCGCGCGCGCCATGCTGAAGGACGCCCCCCTGCTCGTGCTCGACGAAGCCACCTCGGCGCTGGACTCACGCTCGGAACGCCTGGTGCAGGCCGGCCTGGAAGAGCTCATGACCAACCGGACGAGCATCATCATCGCCCACCGCCTGTCGACCATCAGCACCGTCGACCGCATCATCACCCTGCGTGACGGGCGCATCGACGAGGTCGGCTCCCCCGCCGACCTCGCGGTCACCGACGGCATCTACGCCGAGTTGCTGGCCCTGCAGGAATCGGGCACCAAGCGTGACAAGCGCCGTCTGGCGGCCTTCGACATCACGGGCTGACCCCACGCCGGTGGCTAGGCTGGCCGGCGTGACTGAACTCGCTCCGCTGACCCTGCCCGCCGCCGACGACTACCTGACCTGGGTCGAGTCGTCGTCCGAGAGCGCGCTGGACCGCGCGCGCAACCTCGTCGCCGAGCTCAAGGCCAACCCGCCGGAAACGGCCCTCGACACCTTGACGGCGTGGAACGAAGTCGCGGTCGCCCTCGGCAATGCGTCCGCCCGCGGCGAACTGTTCAGCGAGGTCCACCCCGACGCCCCGACCCGCGAAGCTGCGGAGCGCGCCGCCCTTGCCGCCCGCCAGTTGGCCACCGAACTCGGCCTCGACACCGAGCTGTACGCCGTCTTCGCCGCCCTCTCCGCCGATGGGCTGGGCGCCCAGGAGCAGCGCCTCCTCGACAAGACCCTGCTCGCCTTCCGCCGCTCCGGCGTCGCTGCGGACACCCCGACGCGCGCACGAGTGAAGGAGATCCAGGACCGACTCACCGTCCTGGGCCAGACGTTCGCCCGCACCATCCGCGAGGGGACGCGTTCGATCAAGGTCCGCCCCGAGCAGCTCGACGGCCTGCCCCAGGACTGGATCGACGCCCACCCGGTCGGCGAGGACGGCATGGTCACCGTCACCACCGACTACCCCGATGCGATTCCGTTCCGCACCTTCGCGCACGACGCCGACGCCCGCCGCGAGCTGGTGGTCGCCCAACTCACCATCGGCTACCCCGACAACGTCGACGTCCTGCACGAGATGTTCGCCCTGCGCGCCGAGCTCGCCACCCTGCTCGGCTACGACACCTTCCCCGACTTCGACGCCGAGGTGAAGATGATCAAGACCGGCGCGGCGATCGGCGAGTTCATCGACCAGATCGCCGACGCGGCCCTCGCCCCCGCCCAACGCGACGTCGCCGTCCTGCTCGAGCGCCTCCGCCAGGACCGCCCCGACGCCACCCGCGTGGAATCCTTCGACAGCGCCTACTACGGCGAGGTGCACCGCCGCGAGCAACTCGACGTGGACGCCCAGCTCGTCCGCACCTACTTCGACTTCAGCAAGGTCCGCGCCGGGCTGCTCGACGTCACCGGACGCCTCTTCGGCCTGTCTTGGACGCCGGTCGACGTGCCCGTCTGGCACGAGGCCGTGACCGCGTACGAGGTCGCCCGCACCGACGACGGCGCGCCCCTGGGGCGGATCTACCTCGACCTCCACCCCCGCGAGGGCAAGTTCAAGCACGCCGCCCAGTTCACGTTGGCCAGCGGTATCGCAGACCGCCAGGTTCCCGAGGGCGTCCTGGTCTGCAACTTCCCCACCGGTCTCATGGAGCACGACGACGTCGTCACCCTGTTCCACGAGTTCGGGCACCTCGTCCACCACCTCGTGGGCGGCCAGCAACGATGGGCCGAGTTCTCCGGGGTCGCCACCGAGTGGGACTTCGTGGAGGCCCCCAGCCAGATGCTCGAGGAGTGGGCCTGGGACGCCTCGGTGCTGCGGTCGTTCGCCACCAACGCGGCGGGCGAGCCGATCCCGGCCGAGCTGGTCGACCGCATGCGCCGGGCCGATGACTTCGGCAAGGGCTACTTCACCCGGACCCAGATGTTCTACGCCGCGCTGGCCTACCGCCTGCACCTCGAGAACCCCGACGACCTCGTCGCCCGCACCCGCGAACTGCAGGAGCAGTACTCGCTGTTCCCGTACCTCGAGGGCACGTGCATGGCCACGTCGTTCGGCCATCTCGACGGCTACAACTCGGGCTACTACACCTACATGTGGTCGCTGGTGATCGCGAAGGACATGTTCTCGGCGTTCAACACCGACGACCTGTTCACACCCGAGGTCGCCGGCCGCTACCGCGACCGCGTGCTCGCCCAAGGGGGTACGAAGGACGCCGACGACCTGGTCGCCGACTTCCTGGGTCGCCCCTACAACGTCGACGCCTTCGCGGAGTGGCTGGCCCGGTAGGGCGGCGCCCCACCCCCTCCCCCAAGCGCGAACCGTTGCTGCATTTCCTGCTCATCGGGCTCGCGCTGTTCATGCTCTA
>CALMPQ010000343.1 GCA_937872005.1 uncultured Propioniciclava sp. | reverse complement strand
GTGTCGGCCGCCGCCTCGGTCATCCTCTTGGCGCTCGGGGTGGCCGTGGGCTTCGGGGTGCGGTACTTCGTCCGCGTGCGCGCCCAGCACGTCGCGGAGTTCGAACGCCTCACCCAGGCGTTCGAGGTGGCGCGCACCGCCGAACGCACCCAACTGGCAGGCGAGTTGCACGACATCGTCGCCCACCAGCTCAGCCTCATGACGATGGTCCTGATGACCCACGGCACGACGGACGACCCGGACGCCCTGACCGCCACCCGGCTGCGGTTGGTCCGGCTGAACGCGGCCGCCCAGGCCGACTTGGCGACGCTGGTGAACCTGACCCGTCAGGAGGCACCGCCCGACCCCGAGCCCCGAACCACCCCCGGTCGTGCCGCCACCGCCACGGCCGAGACCCTGCGCGCCGCCGGCCACCCCGTGGACCTTCGGGTGCTCGAGGGCGCGGACAACGCGGACCCGACGACCCAGCGCACGGTGAGCCGCATCCTGCGGGAGGCGACCACCAACATCCTGCGCTACGCGCCGGCCGGGTCACCGGTCACGATGGCTATCACCCCGTCCGACACGACACTGGACGTGCGGGTGTCGAGCGTGTTGCCGCCCCACCCGCAGCCCAGCGCCGACTCGACCGGCTTCGGCCTGATCGGCCTGTCCGAACGCGCAGCACTGACCGGGGCCACCTTCACGGCGGGGCCCGAGGGCGGGCACTGGGTGGTCGCCGCCACCCTGCCCCGGACGCCGGACGCCGACCCCGTCGCCCCCCGGCAGAGCAGGCTGTTCACCCTCCGATCGGCGACAGCTGACTCGGATTGACCAGCCCCAGCTGAATCGAGCGCACGAGCACCTGGGTGCGCGAGTTGACCTGCAACTTGTCGCAGATCCTGGCGACGTACTGCTTCACCGTGCCCTCGGACACGTGCATGCGGGAGGCGATCTCCTTGTTCGTCAGGCCGTGCGCCAACCAGCCGAGCAACTCCATCTCCCGGGGAGCCAGCCCGTGCCGGTCGGCCTCCGAAGGTTGGTCCTGGTCCACGATGGTGGCGACCAGTTCACGCCGCACGGCGGCTGACAGGGGCATGTGCCCGCCCAGTGCCTGCACCAGTGCGTTGCGCAGTGCCGGCCCACCCGCGTCCTTCACCAGGTAGCCGGAGGCCCCGGCACGCAGAGCTGCGACGACGTACTCCCGAGTGCCGAAGGTCGTCATCGCCACGATGCAGGCCCCCGGGTGCCGCTCGCAGATCCGCCGGGTGGCGTCGATACCGGACATGCCCGGCATCTGCAGGTCCATGAGGACCACGTCAGGGCGCAACGTGACGTAGGCCTCCACAGCCTCGACACCGTTGCGGGCCTCCCCCACCAACTCGAACTCGCGTTGGGTCGCAAAGAACGCCCGGTAGGCCGACCGTGCGTCGGGATCGTCGTCGGCGATGAGGATGCGGTAAGGGGTGGGGGTGGTCACATGGCCACCCTAGACCGCGCTGGTACCCACGTCATGACACGTTGTGGGGCGTGATTCGTGCCCCTTGGGCCACGATGGGGGGATGGAATCGCGCGACATCTGGACGATCGGGCACTGGACGTGCCCCGAACCGGTGTTCCTCGAGACCCTCGCGAGGGGTGACGTCGAGGTGGTGGCCGATGTGCGCGCCCAGCCCGGGTCGCGGCGCAGCCCCCAGTTCAGCCGGGACGCCCTCCCGGGTTGGCTGGGCGAGGCCGGGATCGACTACCTCCACATCCCCGAACTGGCCGGGCGCCGCCCGCGCCAGCCGATCGACCCCGCCGTCAACGCGGGCTGGCAGAACCAGAGCTTCCACAACTACGCCGACCACACCCTGCTGCCCGAGTTCGCCGAGGGCCTCGACCGGCTCACCACCCTCGCCGGACGGAAGCGGGTGGCCATCCTCTGCGGCGAGCCGATACCGTGGCGCTGCCACCGCTCCCTGATCGCGACCACGCTCACCGCACGCGGCTGGCGTGTGTGGCACCTCATGACCGGCGCCGAACCCCGCCTGCACGAGCTCGGCGCCTGGGGCGCGACCCCGCACGTGGACGCCGCGGGCGTGGTCACCTACCCGGCCTGACCCGCGCATCAGCCTGGCCCGCCCCCTCTGGCGCCCCTCCGCGGACGGGAGCAGGATGGGCCCATGGACTGGAACGCCCGCATCCTCGAACAGTTCACCTGGCACTGGCAGCAACAGGCGCGCCCGCGCCTGGACGGCCTCACCGACGAGGAGTACCTCTGGGAGCCCGCCCCGAACTCCTGGAGCATCCGTCCCGGCGGCATCGACTGGGCATACCCCGAGCCGCAACCCGCCCCGGTCACGACGATCGCGTGGCGCTTCGGCCACCTGCTCGTGGGCGTGTTCGGCGCCCGGGTGGCGTCCCACTTCGGCGGGCCACCGGTCGACTACCAGTCCTACGACTACCCCACCACCGCCACGGACGCCCTCGCCCGCCTCGACGAGGTGGTCGGGTCGTGGGTCGACGGCGTCCAGCATCTGGACGAACAGGCGTGGGCCCGCCCGGTCGGCGAGGCGGAGGGCCCGTGGGCGGCCGAGCCGATGGTGACGCTGGTGCTGCACATCCACCGGGAGGCGATCCACCACCTGGCCGAGATCGCCCTGCTGCGCGACCTGTGGGCACACCGAGGGCGTTGACCCGACCAGTGCCACCATGGTCCTCTCCAAGCCGTCCGCCTCCGCGATGGCGGCGCAGACGTCTGCATCACCCACTCATGACTCATGACAACATGGCGGCGGCCAGCTCCGGGCCGGGGCCACGTCCGCCGAGCCCTCATCTCAACATGAGTGGGACAGCGGGATCATATCATTGATTGTTCCAAATCACTGTTCGATGCCGCAAGGCGGGAGCCACGTGACTCCCATGCGGCAGACAATGGCGATCCGCTGAGGTCCGTCGAAGATGGCCAGCCGACCATCTGGCTTCCAGATGACCCTGATCCGGTGTGATCTGAGAAGAAGAGGGAGTAGGTCCCTGCGTGGGAACGGCCGCCCTGCCACCGGCCTTCGACGTCCAAGACTTGAAAGTCGATGGCAGCCAGGCCACGCTAAATCCCGGGCACAACAGCGTCCCCCAAGGGACGGGGCTCGTGGGCGGCCGCACCGATGGTGGGCCTGGTGCTGCAGATCCCCCGCGAGGCGATCCACACCTGGCCAAGATCGCCCTGCGCGACCAGTGGGCACACCAGGGGCGTTGACCCGAGCAGTGCCACCATTGTCCCCGTGACCACGCCCACCGCAAGGGAGGACTTGGCCGCGCGACTCGATCTGGCGCGTCGGCGGCAACACCTGTCGATCCGCGCCGTCGCACGGCTGATCGACCTGCCGCCGGCCACCGTTCAGGGCTGGTTGTCGGGCAAGCACGCCCCCACGCCCGCCCTGCGCCCCCAGTACGAGGAGCTCATCCGGGCGCTCGGGTTGGAGGGGCAGGTGCACCCCGAGTGGCTCGACGTCGACCGCGCCCTGGGCACGCTGCGGGACGCGGCCACGCCGTACGTCGGGCTCCGCCCGTACGAGATCGCCGAGGAGCCCCTCTTCTTCGGGCGCGACGCCGAGGCCACCCGCATCGCCACCGCCATCGCCCGCCACGCCCCGCAAGCCGGTCTCGTCGCCCTCGTCGGGCCCTCCGGGTCGGGCAAGTCGTCGCTGCTCGCCGCCGGGCTCATCGGGCGCCACTGCGCCCCCGACGGCCTGCTCGCCCCGCGCCGCGGCACCGTGCTGGCGGTCCGCGACCTGCTGCGCACCCCCGACCCCGACGCCGACCTCGTCGTCCTCGACCAGTTCGAGGAGGTCCTCACCCTCGGCGAGGAGCGGGACGCCACCCTCGCCCGCGTCCTGACGCTCGCCGGGCGGGCCACGGTGGTGCTGGCGCTCCGCTCGGACTCCTACGGTGCCAGATCGGA
>CALMPQ010000342.1 GCA_937872005.1 uncultured Propioniciclava sp. | reverse complement strand
GTGCTGGATCGTGCGCAGGCCCCGCTCGAGGTGCCAGGTCACGAACGCCGCGATCAACCCGGACGCCTGCCGCTGCGTCGCCTCGTCGACGGAACGCGTGCCGGGCCAGTCGCCGCTGATCAGGCAGGACAGCAGCGCCAGCGTGGCGGGCCGCACCTGCGGCGTCCCGGGTGGGCGGCAACGGGCGCAGACCAGGCCGCCCGCGGCGGGGGAGAAGGACTCGTGGGCGCCGACCTCACCGCAGGAGGCGCAGCCGTCGAGGCTGGGGGCCATGCCGGCGGTGGCCACGGCGCGCAGCAGGTAGGAGTCCATGACGAGGGTGGCGGGGCGCGGGCCGTCCTTGGTGCCGTGGACCAGGGCGTGCAGCGCCCCGGCGAGCAACTGGTACTGCGGGAGGGCGGGCTCGTTCTCGATGCTGACCAGCCGGTCGGCGGTCTCGAGCATCACCTGGCCGACGGTGTAGCGCGGGTAGTCGGTGCACAGGGGCTCCTGCCACGCGTGCAGCGTGACGGCCTCGGTGATCACGTCCAGGGTGCGGCCGGTGGCAAACTGCACGTCGACGTGGCTGAACGGCTCCAGCCGGGCGCCCCACTTGCTCGACGTGCGCCGGACGCCGCGGGCCACCGCCCGCACCTTGCCGTGCCGGCGGGTGAGGACCGTGATGATGCGGTCGGCCTCGCCCAGCTTGTGGGTGCGCAGGACGACGCCCTCGTCACGGTAGGTGGGCATGGGCGTTCCCTGCTCAGGAGGTGGCGGAGCAGTCGGGGCACAGCCCGTGCAACTCGATCTCGTGGTCGACGTCGGTGAAGCCGTGCTGGCGGGCGAGCGCGTCGATGAGCTCCTCGACCCCGGCGAACCCGATCTCGACCGTGCGGCCGCAGATGCGGCAGATGAGGTGGTGGTGGTGCGCGTGGGTGGCCGTGCCGCACGCCCGGTAGGACGCCTGCCCGTCGGGGAGCCGGACCACGTCGATCTCACCGGCCTCGACCATCGCCTGCAGGTTGCGGTAAACCGTCGCCAGCCCGACCGAGTGCCCCTGGTGGCGCAACAGGTCGTGGATGTCCTGGGCGGTCTTGAACTCCTGGACCTCCTCGAGGACCTCGGCGATGGTGATGCGTTGCCGCGTCCGTCGCTGGGGTGTGGTGGTCAATGCTCGGCCCTCCTCGTCCGGCCCAGACTACCCGGCGGGCACTAGGCTGGCCCGCATGCTGGCCTTCAGTCGTTTCCGCGTCGCCCCGGGCACCGAGGCGTCCTTCGCGTCGCGTGCGCAGGCGGCCGTGGAGTTCTTCCGCACCCGTCCGGGCAACCTCTCGGCCGAGCTCGTGCGCAACCTCGACGAGCCCGACCTGTGGGCGATCGCGACGTCGTGGGAGAACGTGGGGTCGTACCGGCGCTCGTTCAACGGGTACGACGCCAAGATGATCCTGGTGACGCTGCTGAGCGAGGCGATCGACGAGCCGAGCGCCTACGACGAACCGCACACGGTGGGGGACAACATCCCGCGCGAGCTCTGACCCCCGGGGGTGGTGACGCCCGCGTGACGGCGGAGTAGCCTCACGCCCGTGGTCACGCTGACAAGGAGATTCACCGCCGCGATCGCGGTGGGAGCGGTGCTGCTCGCCGGCTGCACGACGATTCCGCGCGACCCCGACGGCACGCTGGACCGCGTCCGGGCCACGGGCGTGCTGCGGGCCGGGGCGTCCCCGGGCGGTGACCTCGTCGAGGTCGACGGCGACGCGGTGTCCGGGGCCGAGGTCGACCTCGTCGAGGGCTTCGCCGCATCGGTGCCCGCCCGCGTCGAGTGGCGGGCGGGCGGCGAGGAGGAACTCGTCGCCGCCCTGGAGCGCGGTGAGCTCGACATCATCGCGGGCGGCCTCACCGACCAGTCCCCCTGGGCCGACCGCGTCGCGCTGACCCGTCCGTACGCCGCCGGGCACGTCCTGGCCGTGCCGATGGGGGAGAACGCCACCCTGTTCGCCCTGGAGTCCTGGCTCGATGCGAGGCGACCGTGACCTTCGGCGACACTGCACTGCCCCCCGCCCAGCGGGACGCACTCCGCCGGGCCAAGCGCCTGGAGTGGATCGGCCTTGCCTATCTGGCCACCTGCGTCGTGGTGGTGTTCGCGGTGATGGGGTCGAGCCAGGCGATGAAGGTGGCATGGGTCGAGGACCTGCTCTCGCTCGTGCCCCCGATCGTTTTCCTGGTCTCGGCCCGCCTCGCCGGACGCCCACCCTCGCCCACGCACCCCTACGGCCACCACCGCGCCATCGGGTCGGCGCACCTCGCCTCGGCCGTCGCGCTGTTCGGGATGGGCGCGTTCCTGGTCGTGGACTCCGCGTCGGGGCTGCTCGCCGGCGACCACCCACCGATCGGCACCTACCACCTGTTCGGCCAGACCATCTGGGCGGGCTGGCCGATGATCGCGGCGATGGTCTACACCGGCGTCGGGCCGGTCATCCTGGGCCACCTGAAGAAGCCCCTGTCCGAAACCCTGCACGACAAGGTGCTCTTCGCCGACGCCGAGATGAACTCCGCCGACTGGCGCACCGCGGGGGCGGCGATCGTCGGCATCCTCGGCATCGGGATCGGCTGGTGGTGGGCCGACGCGGTCGCCGCCCTCCTGATCGCGGCGAGCATCGTGCGCGACGGCGTCCAAGGCATCGGCAATGCCCTGCGCGACCTCATGGACGGTGAGGCCCGCACCCACGACGACCAGGCTACTCACCCGCTCGTGAACGCCGTCCTGACCGCCGCGAGGGGGCCGGCGTGGGTCGGGGAGGCGGGCGTCCGGGTGCGGGACCAGGGGCACCTGTTGCACGCCGAGGTGTTCGTGGTGCCGGTTGCGCCGGTGGAGGTGGCCGACGTCGAGGCGTTGGCGGCGACGATCCGCGACCTGGACTGGAAGCTGCACGATGTGGTGGTCGTTCCGGTGACCCGGGTGCCGGGGGCGGTGCGGACCACGCCCGCGGCGTCCTGACCCGTCGGCGGACCGGTTACCTGCGCATTGATCGCGCCGGATAGGGTGGCCCGGCACATGGAGGATGCCGGCCGGGCATCCCCAGCCGACAAGGAGGCACCCAGGCCATGGCCAGCAAGCTCGACAACGTCATCAGCCTCACGAAGCGTCGCGGCTTCGTGTACCCCTGCGGGGAGATCTACGGCGGTACCCGGGCGGCCTGGGACTACGGTCCCTACGGCGTCGAGCTGAAGGAGAACATCAAGCGGCAGTGGTGGAAGAACGTGGTGCAGGGCCGCGCCGACGTGGTGGGCCTGGACTCCTCGATCATCCTGCCCAAGCAGGTCTGGGTGGCCTCGGGCCACGTGGGCGTGTTCTCCGACCCGCTGACCGAGTGCATGAGCTGCCACAAGCGGTTCCGCGCCGACCAGCTCGAGGAGGCCTTCGAGTTCAAGAAGGGCCGCGCGCCCTCGGGCCTGGCGGAGATCAACTGCCCCGAGTGCGGGACCCTGGGCCAGTTCACCGAGCCGCGCGACTTCAACATGATGCTGAAGACGCACCTCGGCGTGATCGAGGACGAGTCGGGCCTGCACTACCTGCGCCCCGAGACCGCGCAGGGCATCTTCGTGAACTTCGCCAACGTCGTGCAGACCTCGCGCATGAAGGTGCCGTTCGGCATCGGCCAGGTCGGCAAGAGCTTCCGCAACGAGATCACGCCGGGGAACTTCATCTTCCGCACCCGCGAGTTCGAGCAGATGGAGATCGAGTTCTTCGTCGAGCCGGGCACCGACGAGGAGTGGCACCAGCACTGGATCGACCAGCGCATGGGCTGGTACACCGACCTCGGCATCAAGGCCGAGAACCTGCGCCTGTACGAGCACCCGGCCGAGAAGCTGTCGCACTACTCCAAGCGCACGGTCGACCTCGAGTACAACTTCGGTTTCACGGGCGGTGACGGCTGGGGTGAGCTCGAGGGCATCGCGAACCGCACCGACTTCGACCTCGGCACGCACAGCGAGCACTCGGGTGAGGACCTGTCGTACTTCGACCAGGCCAAGGGCGAGCGCTACACCCCGTACGTGATCGAGCCGTCGGCCGGTCTGACGCGCTCGGTGATGGCGTTCCTCGTCGAGGCGTACACCGAGGACGAGGCGCCCAACGCCAAGGGCGGTGTCGACACCCGCACGGTGCTCAAGCTCGACCCGCGCCTGGCGCCGGTCAAGGTGGCCGTGCTGCCGCTGTCGCGCAACGAGCAGCTCTCGCCGAAGGCGCGTGATCTGGCCGCCGAGCTCCGCAAGCACTGGAACGTCGAGTTCGACGACGCCCAGGCCATCGGACGCCGCTACCGTCGCCAGGACGAGATCGGCACGCCGTACTGCGTGACGGTCGACTTCGACACGCTGGAGGACCAGGCGGTGACGATCCGCGAGCGCGACACCATGGCGCAGGAGCGCGTCGCGCTGGACCAGGTCGCGAGCTACCTCGGTGGGCGCCTGCTCGGCTGCTGAGTCCCTAGGCTGGCCCCGTGACCGCACTGATTCACCTGCGTGCGGGCGGGGTCAGCCTCGTCCTGGATTCGTCCGACGGGCGGCTGCCCGCCGTGCTGCACTGGGGCGCCGACCTCGGCGAACTGGACGCCGCGGGCTTGGGCGCGCT
>CALMPQ010000341.1 GCA_937872005.1 uncultured Propioniciclava sp. | reverse complement strand
CCTCGAACGCCGGGTCGATCGACTCGGGCAGGGACGTCACCGCAGGAAGCCGCCCGCGAACGTGGCCAACTGCATGACCTGGTCGGGCACGAGGCCGAGCCACACGGTGGCGACCGCGCCGATGGCGACCGGGATCCACGTCCACGCGCTGGCGTTGCCGACGTAGACACCCTTGGCGGCCTGGCCACCGAACATGACCACGACGACGCGGAGGTAGAAGTACACCGCCACGAGGCTGGCCAGCACCGCCACGACCACGAGCCACCAGTAGCCGCCACGCCAGGCCGCCGTGAACACGGCCCACTTGCCGATGAAGCCACCGGTGAGCGGGATGCCCGCGAAGCTCAGCATGAACAGCGCGAACAGACCGGCGACCCACGGGCTCTTCGACGCAAGACCCGACCAGCCGGCGATGGAGTTCTCCTCACCGGCGGCGTTGCGCACCATGGTGACCAGGGCGAAGGCGCCGACCGTGGCGAAGCCGTAGGCGGCCAGGTAGAACATGATCGCGGAGGCCGAGGTGCCCTGACCGGCCGGCACGACCTGGGTGGCACCGACGATCGCGACGAGGATGAAGCCCGCGTGCGCGATCGAGGAGTAGGCCAGCAGTCGCTTGATGTCGGTCTGGGTCAGCGCACCGATGATGCCGACGACCATCGTCAGCACGGCCAGCACCGCGAACAGCGGCTGCCAGTTCCAGCGCTCGCCGTCGAGGGCGACGTAGAACACGCGCATCGTGGCGCCGACGGCGGCCAGCTTGGTGCAGATCGCCATGAAGCCCGTCACCGGGGTGGGGGCACCCATGTAGACGTCGGGAGTCCAGCTGTGGAAGGGCACGACGCCCACCTTGAACAGCAGGCCGATCGCGAGGAACGCCAGACCGATGAACACCAACCCGTTGCTGCCGGCGTTGCCCGAGACGGCCTCGTGGATCGCGCGCAGGTCGAACGACCCGCTGAACACGAACAGCATCGCGATGCCGAACAGGAAGAAGCCGGAGCTGAAGGCACCGAGCAGGAAGTACTTCAGCGCGGCCTCCTGGCTCAGCAGGCGGCGACGGCGCGCCATGCCCGAGAGCAGGTAGAGCGGCAGCGAGAAGACCTCGAGCGCGACGAACATCACGATCAGGTCCGACGAGGCGAGGAACACCATCATGCCGCCGAGGGCGAACAGGCCCAGGGGGAAGACCTCGGTGTGCTCGCGGCGCGCGGCCGAGGCGTCCGCCTCGTCGAGCGAGCCGGGCACCGACGCCGCCGAGGCGGCGAAGGTGGTGGCGCCCCCGTTGAGCTGGCGCTCGGAGAACACCATGAAGGCGAGGGCACCGAACACGAGCAGCGACGCCCACATGAAGTAGGTCGGGCCGTCGAGCATGATCGAGCCCATCGCGAGGTGACCGCCGTACTGGCCGCGCCAGTTGATGACGAGGAAGCCCAGCGCCAGCACCACGCTCGCGATGACCAGGGTCATCTGCGCGAGGAAGCGGTACGCCTGCGGGAGCACCGCCTCGAGCAGGATGCCGAGGCACGCCGCCGCGAACACGAGCAGCACCGGGGCCAGCGCGCGCCACTCAAGCGTGGGCGCCGCCATCTCCAGGATCGGCAGGAGGTACAACGACATCACTCGGCTCCCTTCACGACGGCGGCCGGGTCGGTGGTCCCGACGTGGGCCAGCGTCGCCTTGGCGGTGGGCTCAACCAGTTGCACGGCGGGCTGCGGGACGAACCCGAGGAACAGCAGGATGCCGATGATCGGGACCATGACCGCCTTCTCGATGCCGGTCAGGTCGCGACCGGTGAACTGGGCGGCGGTGGGCTCGGCGATCGGGCCGGTCATCGTGCGCTGGTACATGCGCAGGATGTAGACCGCCGCGAGCACCACGCCGATGATCGACACGGCGGTCACCACCGGGTAGCGGCTCCACGCGCCGGCGATCACCATGAACTCGCTGACGAACGGTGCCAGACCGGGCAGCGACAGGGTCGCGAGGCCCGACACGAGCAGGACACCGGCCAGGACCGGGGCGACCTTCTGGACGCCCCCGTACGCGGCGATGTCGTAGCTGCCCGTCCGCTTGGCCATGTACCCGACGACCAGGAACATCGCGGCGGTCGAGAAGCCGTGGTTGAGCATGTAGAAGATCGAGCCGGTCATCGAGGCCGTGGTGAAGGCGTAGATGCCCAGCACCATGAACCCGAAGTGGCTGACGGAGGTGTAGGCCACCAGGCGCATGAGGTTCTTGCTGCCGATGGCGCCCAGCGCACCCCAGATGATCGAGACGACCGCGAACCACACCATGAACGGGGTGATCCACAGCGACGCCTCGGGGAACAGGCCCAGGCAGAGCTTGATCATCCCGAAGGTGCCGATCTTGTCGAGGACGCCGACCAGCAGGGTCGCGGTGCCCGGCGTGGAGTGCTCGGCGGCATCCGGCAGCCAGGTGTGCAGCGGCACCATCGGCGCCTTCACGATGAAGGCGAACAGGAAGCCGAGCATCAGCCAACGGCCGAGGTCGCCGTCGAAGCGCACCGCCGCGAGGTCGTCGACCAGGTAGGACGGGACGCCCTGGGCGGCACCCACCACGTAGACACCGACCACCGAGGCCAGCATGACCAGACCACCGGCGAGGCTGAACAGCAGGAACTTGACCGCCGCGTAGCCGCGCCGCACGCCGCCGAAGCCGACGATGAGGAAGTACGTCGGGATCAGGGTCGCCTCGAAGAAGAGGTAGAACAGCAGGACGTCGTTCGCCATGAAGACGAACAGCGACAGGCCCTCGAGGATCAGCACGAGCGCGAAGAACGCCTGGGCGGTCCAGCGGTTGGCCGGCGGCTCCCACTCGGCGAGCAGCACCAGGGGGGTGAGGATCGCCGTCATCAGCACCATGGCGAGGCCCATGCCGTCGACGTCGAGCGCCCACCAGGCCCCGAACGCCCGGATCCAAGGGACCTGGACCGCGAGCTCGGCTCCGGTCACGTGGAGCGCGGTCACACCGATCGCGACCGCGAGGGTCAGACCCGAGAAGGCCAGGCCGAGGGCGCGCGCGGCCCCCCTGCCCATGGGCAGGAAGAGCAGCACGCCACCGACGAGCGGCAGCAGGCCGAGGAAGGTCAACCAGGGGAATGTCATGTCAACTCCTCCCTCAACCCAGCTGGGTGAGGATCAGAACGGCACCCACGACCAGCGCGCCGAACACCATGGTGAGGGCGTAGCTGCGGGCGTACCCGGTTTGCAGGCGGCGCATCTGCGTGGACAGGCCGGCGAACGCGCGCCCGCTGTTGTCCAGCGCCGTGTCGATGCCCCGGGCGTCGGTGGTGTCGACACCGGACGCCAGCGCCGTGGCCGGGGAGACGAACAGGAAGTCGTTCACCTGGTCGCCGAACAGGACGTTGCGGCCGGCCAGCGTGATCGGGTTGTTCGTCGCCGGAGCCGTGGCCGGGATCGAACCGCGGCCGAACACCAGCCAGCCCGCCACCACACCGAGTGCCACGACGGCCATCGTCGCCCAGCCGACCGGGGTCGGGACGAGGCTCAGCTCGTGGGCGTGGGTCCCCAGGGCCGGCTCGAGCCAGGTCTGGATCCAGAAGTTCATCACGATGCCCGCGCCGACCGAGAGGATCGCCAGCACGATGAGCGGGATCGTCATGACCTTGGGCGACTCGTGCGGGTGGACGCCCGGCAGCCAGCGCTTCTCGCCGAAGAACGTCATCAGCATCAGGCGCGTCATGTAGAACGCGGTGATGCCGGCGCCGATCAGCGCGCACACGCCGATGAAGGTGTTGTGGGCGAAGGCCGCCTCGATGATGTGGTCCTTGGAGAAGTAGCCCGAGAAGAACGGGAAGCCGATGATCG
Organism: uncultured Propioniciclava sp.; assembly: GCA_937872005.1. Taxonomy (GTDB): domain Bacteria; phylum Actinomycetota; class Actinomycetes; order Propionibacteriales; family Propionibacteriaceae; genus Propioniciclava. Next base: position 4,665 of record CALMPQ010000341.1, on the reverse strand, counting down.
CCAGGTAGCCCATCGCGAAGGTGAGGAAGGTGACCTTCATCGCCTTGCTCAGCGCACCGTAGTGGCGCATGTCGACGTCGTCGTTCATGCCGTGCATGACCGACCCGGCCCCGAGGAACATGTTGGCCTTGAAGAAGCCGTGGGTCAGCAGGTGGAAGATCGCGAACGCGTAACCGGCCGGGCCGATGCCCGCGGCCAGCATCATGTAACCGATCTGCGACATCGTCGAACCGGCCAGCACCTTCTTGATGTCGTCCTGGCTCGTGCCGATCCAGGCGCCCGCGAGCAGCGTCACCGTGGCGACGATGACGACGGCCATCTGGGCTGTCGGGGCGGCCTCGAACAGGGCATGGCTGCGGACGACCAGGTAGACACCCGCGGTCACCATCGTGGCCGCGTGGATCAGGGCCGACACGGGCGTCGGGCCCTCCATGGCGTCCAGGAGCCAGGCCTGCAGCGGCACCTGGGCCGACTTGCCACAGGCACCCAGCAGCAGGAACAGGCCGATCAGCGTGGCCCACAGCGGGGCGGTCTCGGCCGCGGCGGCGTTCACCTCGGTGAACTTCGAGCTGCCGAACATGGCCAGCATGGTCGAGATCGCCATCAGCATGCCGAGGTCACCGACGCGGTTCATGACGAACGCCTTCGTGCCGGCGGCGGCCGCCGAGGGCTTGTGCTGCCAGAAGCTGATCAGCAGGTACGACGCCAGGCCGACGCCCTCCCAACCGACGAACAGGATCAGGTAGTTGTCGGCCAGCACCAGCACGAGCATCGCGGCGATGAACAGGTTCAGGTAGGCGAAGAACCGGCGGCGGCGCGGGTCGTGGCTCATGTAGCCGATCGAGTACACGTGGATGAGGCCACCGACACCGGTGATGAGCATCGCGAAGAGGATCGACAGCTGGTCGACCAGCAGGCCGACCTGGAAGCTCCACTCCCCCACGCTGAACCAGGTGTAGAGGGGTGCCGCCACGGCACGCTCGGTGGCCGGCGCGAGCAACTGCTCGGCGAACAGGCACACCGCGATCGCGAACGACCAGGCGACGGCCGCGGTCGCGAGGAGGTGACCCCAGGCGTCCGACAGCTTGCCGGCCAGCAGCAACAGGCCCGCCACGACCGCCGGCACGGCGATCATCGTCCACGCCCACGTGAACATCCCGGTCGCGGCGACCGGTTCGGCGATGGTTTCGAGAAGGATCACGTCGCCCACCTCAGAGCTTCAGCAGGTTGGCGTCGTCGACCGAGGTCGAACGGCGCGTCCGGTAGATCATGACGATGATGGCCAGGCCGACCACGACCTCGGAGGCCGCGACCACCATCACGAAGAAGGCGCCCACCTGCCCGTCGAGGACACCGTGGATGTGCGAGCCGGCGACCAGCGCCAGGTTGCACGCGTTCAGCATCAGCTCGACGCACATGAACGCGACGAGCGCGTTGCGTCGGGTGAGGACGCCGACGGCGCCGATGGCGAACAACAGGGCGGCGAGGATGAGGTAGTTCTCGGGGTTCATCATGGCCATCACACCTCGTCCTCATCGGCGTTGACCGCCTCGATCGCGGCGAACGTCTGGCCGGTGACCTGCTGCAGCGGGACCGGGTCGACCATCGCGCCGCGCAGGACCAGCGTCTGGCTGATCGACTTCTCGGCGACCGAGCCGTCGGGCAGCAAGGCGGGCGCGCCGATGGCGTTCGTGCCGGCGAAGACACCCGAGTTCGGCAGCGTGCCGGGGTGCTCGCCCTTCGTGGCGTAGGCGTACATGCGGTCGGCGGCCATCTCGCGCTGGCCCTTGCGGATGCGCACGCGCTGGTGGTGGGCCAGCAGCATGGCGCCGACGGCGGCCACGATCAGCAGCGCCGCGCAGAGCTCGAACACGAACACGTAGCGGCCGAAGAGCAGGTTGGCCAGGCCCTCGACGTTCCCGCCGAACTCGGCGTTCGCGCCGGCGACCGTGGCCGGCTCGGCCCGGTGCAGGGCGCCGCCGATCGCGAAGAACAGCAGGGCGGCGATGCCGATGCCGCCCAGCAGCGCCAGCGGGCGCTGCGCCTTGAGGGTCTCCACGGCCGAGTCGGGGGTGTCGACACCGACCATCATCAGCACGAACAGGAACATCATCAGGACCGCACCGGTGTAGACGATGATCTGGGCCATCGCCAGGAACGGGGCGTCCATCGAGGCGTACAGCACCGCGAGGCTGATCATGGCCACGGCCATCGACAGTGCGGCGTACACCGCGCGGCGGCTGAGCACGAGACCGAGCGCGCCGAGCACGGCGAGCGGGCCGGCGATCCAGAAGGTCACCTCCGCCCCAGTCACCAGGGGGAGCAGGGTGGTGTTCACGAGGCGACCTCCTCGGTCTCGGCCGGGCCGGTGCGCGTGTCCGGCACGCCGGTGGGCGGCAGGCCGAGGAAGTAGTCCTTCTCGTCATTGCCCAGGCGTCGCGGGTGCGGCGGCTCCTCCATGCCCGGCAGCAGCGGGGCGAGGAGGCGGTCCTTGGTGTAGATCATCTTCTCGCGGGTCGTGTCGGCCAGCTTGAAGTCGTTGGTCATCGTCAGCGCGCGCGTGGGGCACGCCTCGATGCAGAGCCCGCACAGGATGCAGCGCAGGTAGTTGATCTGGTAGACGGAGCCGTACCGCTCACCCGGGGAGAACCGGGCGTCCTCGGTGTTGTCGGCACCCTCCACGTAGATGGCGTCGGCGGGGCAGGCCCAGGCGCACAACTCACAGCCGACGCACTTCTCCAGACCATCGGGCCAGCGGTTGAGCTGGTGACGACCGTGGAAGCGTGGCGCGGTGACCTTCTCCTGGCCGGGGTAGGGGTAGCCCTGCGTGAACGTCTTGCGGAAGATCGTCCGGAACGTCACGCCGAAGCCGGCCCAAGCATCGAACAGGCCCATTACTCCTCGTCCTTCCTGTCATCGGACGCCGCGGGTGCGGCCTGGTCGAACTCGGCCGTCCCGGCCACCACGTCGGCGAGCTCGGGCAGCGTCTGCCCGGGCATCGGGGGCACCGGGAAGCCGCCGGAGAAGACGTCGAAGGGTTCGTCGTCCACGTCGGCCATACCGTCGACCTTCCCGTCGCCGCCGAGGAAGACCACGGCGATGAGGGCGGCGATGACGACGCCGATGATGATCCAGAGCAGCGGGCCCTGCAGCAGGCCGTGGTTCATCAGGCCGCGGAGCAGCGCGATGATCATGATCCAGGCCAGTGAGATCGGGATCAGCCACTTCCAGCCCAGGTTCATGAACTGGTCGTAGCGGAACCGCGGCAGGGTGCCACGCAGCCACACGAACACCGAGATCAGCAGCTGCACCTTGATGGCGAACCACAGGAAGCCCCAGTAGCCCGTGTCGGGGATGATGAAGCCCAGCGGCCAGATCGCCTTGTAGCCACCGAGGAACAGCGTCGTCGCGACCGCCGACACCGTCGCCATGTTGATGTACTCGGCGAGGAAGAAGATGGCGTAGCGGAAGCCGGTGTACTCGGTGAGGTGACCCGAGACCAGCTCGGACTCGCACTCGGGGAGGTCGAACGGCGCACGGTTGGTCTCGCCGACCATCGAGATGGCGTAGACGATGAACGACGGCAGGAGCAGCAACCAGTACCACTGCTGCAGGCCGAGGGGGTTGCCGCCGAACAGCGGCAGGCCCTGCGCCTCGACGATCTCGGTGGTCGACATCGAGCCGGCATAGAGGAACACCGCCACGTAGCTCAGGCCCATCGAGATCTCGTAGCTGATCATCTGCGCCGAGGAGCGCAGCGAGCCGAGCAGCGAGTAGGGCGACTGCGAGCTCCAACCCGCGAGCACGAAGCCGTAGATGGCCACGGACGCGACGGCGAGGATCAGCAGCGCCGAGACCGGCATGTCGGCGACCTGCAGGCGAGTCTGCACGCCGAACATGTTCACCTCGCCGCCCAGCGGGATGACCGACCAGGCGGTGAAGGCCGCCACGCCGGCGATGAGCGGTGCGATCGTGAAGAGCACCTTGTCGACCATGCCCGGCGCGAAGTCCTCCTTGAACAGGAGCTTCATGCCGTCACCCAGCGCCTGGCCGAGACCGCCCAGCGCGATGGGGTTCATGATCGGGCCGAGGCGGTGCTGCATCTTGGCGACGAGGCGCCGCTCGTACCAGACGTTGAAGATGGTCCAGGTCAGCAGCAGCACGACGACGCCGATGACCTTGATCAGGACGATCCACCAGGGATCGTTCATGAAGATGGAACCTGGGGTCATGCCGCACCTCCGGTGACAGTGACGGTTTCGCCCGCCGTGACGCGGAGCTCACCGAGCCCCTCGCCGCGTCGGTTGCCGGGGATCCAGACGACCCCGTCGACCATGGAATCCTCCACGAACAGCGGCAGGGTGACCTGCCCGCCGCCCGCGGTGATCGTGACGTCCTCGCCCTCGGCCACACCGAGGCCGGACGCCGTGGCCGGGCTCAGGCGCGCCACCAGCGGCTTGCCGGTGGCGATCAGCGCGTCCGCGCCGTCGTTGGCCGCCGAGCCGTCGATGAGCAGGCGCCACGACGCGAGGACGAGGCCCTCGTCGCCCGCGCCGACCGCCGGCTCCTCGGTCGGGGCCGCGGCGCGCTCGCCGTCCCAGGCGCCCAACTCGTCGAACTCGGCCTTGGCCGACTTCACGGTGCGGATGCCCAGGTCGGATCCCA
>CALMPQ010000340.1 GCA_937872005.1 uncultured Propioniciclava sp. | reverse complement strand
AGCTGTGTTCGGATCGGAGCCCGATAGAATGGTCACGATCAGATAACGTCCTCGGCAGCGTCAATCGCTTACGCTGGCGTCATGGCGAACGTGGTGGCATGCCCGGCCTGCGGCACGAAGAATCGGGTCCCGGCGGTGGCGAAGGGCCATGCGCGGTGCGCGAACTGCAAGGCGGCCCTGCCGTGGCTGGTCGGGGCCATGGATGCCGACTTCGACGCCGTCGTCGACACCAACCTGCTCGTGGTGCTCGACCTGTGGGCGCCCTGGTGCGGGCCGTGCCGGATGATCGCGCCCGTCCTCGACAAGATCGCCGCCGACTACGCCGGACGCGTCAAGGTCGTCAAGGTCAACGTGGACGACAACCGTGCTGTCTCGGAGCGCTTCGGCGTCCAGAGCATCCCCTTGGTCGTCCTCCTCCGGGACGGCAAGCAGGTCGACACCATCCTCGGTGCCCAGCCCGCCCAGGCCTACCGCCAGCGCATCGACGCCCAGCTCAACTAGGACGCCACTCGCCCGGCGGGTCCTCCCCGACGCGGCCGTCGATGGCCTCGCGGAGCAGGTCGGCGTGCCCGGTGTGCCGGGCGTACTCCTCGAGCAGGTCGAACAGGATCCGCCGCAGCGACACGGGCTCGCCCCACTGTTCGCCCAGCGCTATCTCCTGCTCCAGGCCCCCGGACGCCAACGCCTCGGCCAGCCGCCCCCGGGCCCGTTCGACCATGCCGTCGTACAGTTCGTACAACTCCTCGGGCGAATCCGAGGCGGCCGACGTGAACGCCCAGTCGTGGGCGTCCTGCCGCGCGAACGGCTCCCAGGGGGGCGACCCGTCCAGGTCCCACGACATCTTGAAGGCCTCGCACGCGGCCAGGTGCTTCAACAACCCACCCAGCGACAGCGACGACGACGGCAGCCGGAACGCCAAGCCCTCGGCGTCCAGGCCGTCAGCCTTCCAGCGGAACGTCCAGCGCTGGCGGTCCAGCGCTCCGATCAGGTGCTCGGCCTCGGAGCCGGCGGTCGGGGTCTCCCACGGCGGGTTCGTCGTCATGGCAAGACGCTAACCCCGAGCAAGCCAGCCCACCAGACCCTTGATTTCCTAACGCCATTAGGAGAATACTCCTCGCATGGGCAGGGTCGAGCAGCGGCGGGCAGGCGTCATCGACGCCATCGTCGCCGCCGCAACCGAGGTGATGGCCGAGGGCGGGGCGGCGTCCCTGTCGCTGGGTGAGGTCGCCCGCCGCCTCGGCATGCGCACGCCCTCGCTCTATGGCTACTTCGACAGCCGCGCGGCACTGTGCGACGAGGTGTTCCGCCGCGGCTGGCTCAGCTACGCCCAGACCACCGCCGACCTCCACGTCACCGCAACCACCGACTTCCGCGCGATGTTGCGCGACGGCATCCTCGAGTCGGTGCGCTGGGCCAACGACAACCGGGCGGCGGCCGAGTTGATGTTCTGGCGTCCGATCCCGCACTGGCAGCCCTCAGCCGATGCCTTCGCCGCGGCCATCAGGGCCGTGGGCCAGACCGTGCAGCTCCTCCACGAGGCCCGCGCCGTGGGCCTCCTCCGCGCCGACGCCGACGTGACCGAGATGTCCGAACTGCTTGGGGTCATCGTCGCCGGCGTCATCAGCCAGCAACTGTCGAACGAGCCGGGCGTCCCACCCGAAGAAGGGCGCATCAGTTGCCACGCCGACGCCTTCGCCGACCTCTTCACCAGCCGCTACGCCACCCAGCCAGGGAGCCGACCATGACCCGGACCACCACCCGCCGCGCGCGCGAGCTGCCCCAGACCTCGCCCGCCGACGCCCGCCGCAACCTGACCGCCGAGTACGCCGCGCTCACCGCCACCGTGGACGCCCTCACCCCCGACGACTGGGCCCGCCCGACCGACTGCGAGGGCTGGACGATCCGGCACATGGTCGCCCACCTCGCCGGCAGCGCGGAGTGCTCGGCACGGCCGACCGCGCTGATCCGCCACTACGGGTACGCCCTCTGCACAGCCGCAAGGACCTCGCCACGTTCGTCGACCACATGTGCGTCTCGCAGATCGCGTCGCGCGAGCGCCTCGGTGACCCCGAACTCGCGGCCGACCTGCGCCGCTGGGCGTCCGACGCCCCGGCCAAGCTCGAAGCCACCCCCGGTCTCCTCCGGCGCCTCCCCATCCCGGCCGCAGCCGGGGGCCCGCATGGCGTCAGGATGAGCTGGTTCCTCGACGTCATCAACACCCGCGACGTCTGGTTGCACCGCGTCGACCTCGCCCGAGCGCTCGGCCAGCCGCGCCCCACCACGGTCGCCGACCAAGAGGCGGTCGCCCAGGTCATTCGCGACCTGGACACCGACTGGTCCGGCCCGCCGCTCACGCTCACGCTCACCGGTCCCGGCGGCGGCACCTGGCACCTCGGCGAGGGTGCGCCGCTCGCCCACGTCACCGAGGACGCCGTCGCCTACTGCCGCCTCCTCTCCGGCCGTTCCGACGAGTGCACCCTCGCCACCGAGGGGGACGCCGCGGGCTCGGTCGCGCTCCGGTCAGCCCGCGTGCTGTTCTGACTCACCGAACGCGTACGCCATCAGGGTGACTTCGCTGGCTCGAACGCCGTGCGAGCGGGCCACTGCTGCCCAGTCGGCCACTCCGCGGGACACCTCGGACAGGATCTGGTTGGCAGTGTCGCGGCCCAGGCCGAACGCCGGCGCGGCCTCGATCAAGGCGTCCCGGCAATCCTCGCGGTCGACCGCGCCCAGGATCGAGGTGGCGCGCCTTGCCCGATGGGGATTCGGATTGATGTCGAAGGCCGGTGCCAGCCGCCACCCCGCCCGGTCGCGCAGGAAGCCGTGGTTGCGCAGGTGGTCGTCGGTGTTGTTGATCGCGATCGAGAAGGCCACGCGGCGCCACAGCTGGGCGAGGTCGGAGCGGGCGGAGGCGGCTCCCTCGGCCAGGGCCTCGGCCACCTCAAGGTAGTCGCGGGAATCCCCGTCCTGTGCGGAGAGCAGGCTCATGGCGCTGAGGTAGCCGACCCGCTCGACCCCAGTCCGATCGAAGCGGCGCAGCACCAGGGCGGTACGGCCGCCCACGCGCACCACCCGGCGCACCGGGACGTCAACGCCGCACCGGTGTGCCAGGTCAAGGGCGGTGGCCTCCCAGGCCATGACATCCCACTCATCGGCGGGATGGGGGAACTTCGCGATCGCCAGGTGCTCACCCTCCGCCACGGACGCCTTGGGGCGGGCGCCCCCCAGACTCCCGGTCCCTGCGTCGAGGAGGGCCTTCACCTCCTCCCAGCCGTCATCGTCGCGTGCCACGGCTTCGGCGGCGCGCAGGAGGCGCGGCAACGCGACCAGTTGGGGCACATCGGTGTGTTCGGCGAGGAACGGGCCCTCGGCCGAGCGGGCGAACCGCACCGCTCCCTGACGCGTCGCATCGCTGACTCCCAGCAGGTAGTCGAGTTCGGTGATCTCGCGGCCCCCAAGCCCGCCGGTCTGGGTGATGCGCTTGCGGATGAGGTTGCGGCCCCACCGGTCGGGGGCCGCGTCGGAGAACGCGCCGGGAAGGCCGGCTGTGCCGGTGGCGCCCTCCCGTAGCGGGAGTTGGGGGTCCAACGCATAGCCGTCAGGCCCCTCGATGTAGTCGGACTGGTAGGCGAACGTGCTCGTCAGCGTCCTGCGGGTCGTGACGTGGAGGGTTCCTGCTGGGTGGGTCGTTCCGTCGATGTCGACGGCCACGCTGACGCGCTCGGTCATCGACGGACCCTCTTGGGGAGCGCCTGATCGGCGCGGGCGCGCCCCAGATCGGTCTCGTAGGGATCCGTCGCCTCGACGATCGCATCCCGGACGCCCAAGGCCCCCGCGACGTTCAGGAATGCGGCCAAGCCCACCCCGGTGTCGCCGTTCTCCAGCCTGCTCAAGGTGGAGACCGAGATGCCCGCCCGCTCGGCCACGACTTGGGCGGGCAGCCCGAGAAGTCGGCGCCAAGTGGCGAGGTTGCCGCCGATCGACGCGCCGGCCGTGCGGGTGGCGAAGGGGGTCGGCCTCTTCATGGCTCGACACTAACATCGGGGATCAAGGGTTTTCCATGCTTTGCAAGTCAGATTCAAGATGTAATGGGCTGGTTAGCCACGCATCGACCTCGGCCAGCCACACCGCCTTGTCGGCGTCCGCCGCGAAGGACGCCTCGATCGACGCCTTGGCCAACCCGGCCACCTCGACATCGGCGAGGCCGTGCACCGAGCGCGCCGTCTCGTACTGGTCCACCAGCCGCGACAGGAACAGCAGCGGGTCGTCGGCGCCCAAGGCCACCCGCGCGCCGGCGGCCAGCAGCACCCGCAGCGGCACGTCGGCCAACGACGGGTAGACCCCCAACGACACGTTCGAGGCCGGGCACACCTCGAACGCGATCCCGGCATCCACCATGCGGGCGAGCAGGTCGTCGTCCTCGACCGCCCGGACGCCGTGGCCCACCCGGGTCGGCTCCAGCCAGCGCAGCACCTCGGCGAGGTGGTCGGGCCCGCGCAGCTCGCCGCCGTGCGGTACTCCCGGCAGGCCGGCCCGGCGCGCGATGCGGAACGCACCGTCCCACTCGGAGGTGTCGCCCTCCCACTCGTTGTTGTTCAGCCCGAACGCGCACACCTGGCCGGCTCCCTGGCCCGCGTACCGGGCCGCCAACCGGGCCAGCGTCCGGGCGTCGAACGGGTGGCGCACCCGGGACGCCGCGACGACCACCCCGACCTGCACCCCGGTCGCCCGTGAGGCGGAGACCGCCTCGTCGAGGATGATCTCCAGCGCCGGCTGCAACCCCCCGACGGAGTTCGCGTACGACGTCGGGTCGACCTGCAGCTCCAGGCGCCGTGACCCCTCGGCAGCATCCTCGGCCGCGGCGGAGCGGACGACGGTGCGCAGGGCATCCTCGCCCTGGACCGCGGCCCGCGCGATGTCGTAGAAGCGCTGGAACCGGTACCAACCGCGCTTGTCGGCCGGAACATCCAACGCGATCGAGTCGACCAATTGTTCGGGCAGATCGATGCCGCGGGCGTCGGCCAGGCCGACCAGCGTGGGCACGCTGAGGGAGCCGGTGAAGTGCAGGTGGAGGTGCGCCTTGGGCAGCGAAACCAGATCCCGGGCCACCATGGAGCCCGACCCTACACGGGGGCTGCCGCCAGGGCCTCCCGCACCACATCGGCCACCGCGGACGCCCCGGCGTCGGACAGCGTGATCGTGTAGTGGTTCACGTCCGGCACCTCGACGACCCGGACGCGCGGCTGCCGCTCGACCTGCTCGGCGACCCACCCGGCTGGGAACAGGCCGCCCGGGTCGTCGACCATCCCGCGCTCGGCGCGCAGGAAGGTCGCGTCCACGGCCAGGTCGCGCAGGGCGACCACGGCGTCGTTGCCGGGCGTGACCAGGTCGCGGGAGTCGGCGGCCATCGCCTCGTACGACGTCGCCGGGTGCAACCGGCCCCCGTCGGAGACGAGGTCGTAGTCGACGTAGGACTCGAGATGGGGCGTCCAGTCGGCGAAGGCCGGGTGGGCCTGCCAGAAGGTGCGGTACTCCTCGGCCGAGGCGAACGTGCGCGACAACCGCTCGGCGGCGGGGCCGAGGGTGCGCCGCAACGACTCCTCGGGGTCGAGCGACGGGTCCCCCTTGAGCGGCAGGCCGCCGTCGACCAGCACGAGTCGCGACACCAGTGACGGGTGGCGGTGGGCCAGGGTCACCGCCACGTAGCCGCCCATCGAGTGGCCGACCACGACGCAGGGATCGACACCGAGTTCGTCCAGCAGGGCCGCCACGTCGTCGGCGTGCCGGGCCATCCCGTACGGGCCGGGCAGGGAGCGGGATCCGCCGCGTCCGCGGAGGTCGGGGGCGATGATGCGCACATCGGGCAGCTGGTGGGCCAGCGGCGCCCACGCCCGGTGGCTGGAGGTGATGCCGTGCACGGCCAGGATCGTGGCGGACGCCTCGCCGTCGGGTTCCCACACGCCCACATGCAGGCCGGACGCCGCGTCGAACTCGCGCAGGGTGCTCATGGTGTGTCTCCCACCGGGTCGGGGCGCAGGGCGCGGGTGATGAAGTCCATCGTGTGCTCGAACACGTCGTCGGGGATCGGCGGGGCGCCCTCGTCGCCCTCCTGCCAGAGGATCCAGCGCATGCCGACGATCTCGCCGATGCCCATCAGCGCCCAGGCGGCCACCTCGGGGTCGACCGGCGCGATCTCCCCACTCCCGGACGCCTCGGCGAGCGCCCGCGTGTAGCCCTCGACGATGCGCCCGTAGTGCAGGTGCATGGCCTCGGGGGAGACGAACTCGGCCTGACGGATGATCCGGTACAGCTGGGGCACCTCGCTCGTGAACTCGAAGAAGGCCCGGAACCCGGCGCGCTCGGCGGCCAGCCGGTCGGGGGCGGCGGCGATCGCGGCGGTCATGCGGTGGCGCATGCGGCGGTTGAGGTCCTCGACGAGCTCGTTGAACACGGCGAGCTTGCCGTCGAAGTAGAGGTAGAAGGTGCCCATGGCGACGCCGGCGCCCTCGGTGATCCGGACGATCGACGCGTCGTGGTAGCCGACCTTGCCGAACTCCTTCAGCGCGGATTCGAGGATGCGCTCGCGGGTGCGGCGGCCGCGTTCGGTGCGGGGGGCGGAGCTCATGCGTCCACCTTCCCGCGGAGGGCGGCGCGGCCGACCTTGTCGAGCGCGGCGTGGGGGAGCTCGTCCACGAAGCGCACCTCGGCGGGCACCTTGAACCGGGCCAGCCGCTCGGCGCAGTGCTCGAGTAGGGCCACCTCGTCGACCGGGACGCCCGGACGCCGCACCACGAAGGCGAAGCCCACCTCGCCGCGGCGCTCGTCGGGGACGCCGACGACAGCGACCTTCGCCACCCCCGGGTGGGCCAGCAGGGCCTGCTCGACCTCGACGGGCGAGACATTTTCCCCGCCCGTGATGTACAGGTCGTCGATGCGGTCGAGCACCCAGTGGAACCCCTCGGCGTCGCGCCGCACCAGGTCGCCGGTGTGCAGCCAGCCGTCGCGCAGGGCGCGTTCGGTCGCGACGGTGTCGCCCAGGTAGCCGGGAAACACCGACGGCCCGCGCACCAGCAGTTCGCCGGTCGCGGCGCCCGCCACGTGTTCGCCGGTGACCGGGTCGGCCAGCGCGCACTCGACGTGTGGGTACGGCACGCCGGCCGATCCGGCCTTGTCGAAGGCCAGTTCGGCGGGCAGGCAGAGCACGTTGGGCCCCGCCTCGGTCAGCCCGTAGCCCTGCGTCAGCCGGACGCCCCGGGCGTGCCAGGTGCGCAGCAGCGGCAGCGGCATCGGGGCCCCGCCGACCACGATCGTCCGCAGCGAGGACAGGTCGGCGTTCGCGAACCGGCGCTGCTCGGCCATCATCAGGTAGTGCGTCGGCACGCCCATCATCGTTGTCACGCGGCGCTGCTCGATGAGGTGCAGCGCGCGGCGCGGGTCGAAGGCGCGTTCCAGCACCACGGTCGCGCCCATCCACAGCGCGAGCAGCAACTGGATGTTCCAGCCCCCCGCGTGGAACTGCGGCAGCACCGACAGCACGACGTCGTCGGCCGTCAGGGGCACGGTGCGCCCGAAGGCGAGGTTCGTCCAGTGGCAGTTTGCCTGGGTCAGGACCGCAGCCTTGGGCGTCCCGGTGCTGCCCGACGTGAACAGCACCAGCAGGGCGTCGTCGTCGGACGCCGCACGCTCGGCCTGCGCGGGGGTGCGGTGGTCGCGGCGGGGGAGGGCGGCGTCCAGGTCGGCGAACTCGACGTGGGGCGGCGGGTCGGCGAGGCGTCCGAGCGCGGAGCTGAGCGTGCGGGCGTGCTCGGGCTCGCTCACCGCGAGGACCGGATCGGCGACCTCCAGCTGGGCGGCCAGCTCGTGCGGGGTGAGCCGCCACGAGAGCGGGACCAGGGCGAGGCCGAGCTCGGCGCACGCGAAGAGGAGCGCGACGTGGTCGGCCGAGTTGCCGGTCAGCGTCGTGATGCGGTCGCCGGGGCGGTAACCGGCCGTGCGGAGGGCGTCCGTGAACCGCGTGATGCGCAGGGCCAAGGTGGCGTAGGGCAGGGCCACGCCACGGTCGTCGAGGGCGACCTTGTCGGGGGTGAGCCGAGCTCGGTCGGCGACCCAACGACCAAGGGTGTGGTCGCCCGGGGTGGTCATGTGATGTCCTCGAGGGCCTGGCGGGGGTTGGCCTGGGGTCGGCGGGTGATCCGCTCGATTGCGCTGGTGAGCCCGCCCGGCAGGAACAGCACCACCAGGATGAACAGCGTACCGAGCAGGAACATGGGTTCGCTCAAGGGCACGTGCAGCAGCGGCGGCAGGTTCGCGATGAAGGAGGAGTTCGCGAGGGCGACCAGGCGCTGGTCGAGCAGCGTGTAGACGACCGCGCCGATGATGGCGCCCCAGCGCTTGCCGACGCCGCCGAGCACGACCATGACGAGCAGCGACAGGGTGAACTCGGTGCTGGTCGCCGTGTGCGAGGCCCCGGACTGCAGGAGCAGGAACACGATGCCGACGAAGGTGGCCAGGGTGCCGGCGAC
>CALMPQ010000339.1 GCA_937872005.1 uncultured Propioniciclava sp. | reverse complement strand
AACCAGGACAGAAGAACGACGCACCTCTGGCATTTGTAATGAACGAGGTATAGTGACGATATGAACCTGTCGAGCAAAGCGCTAGCGAGATAGCCGTGTTGAGTCTGTCCGCGGCTTGGCGGCACCAGCCCGCGATCACGTGTTCCTCGCCCGAGTTGGGCCGCTCCTTCGGCCACTGGGTGGGCAACGGCACGGCCGATCTCGGCGTCGCCGGCTTCGTCTCTGACGTCGAGCTCGCTGAGTATCTCCCCACCCTTGACGGCGTCGCCCCGTCCGCGATCGCCGCGTTTGATCTGGTCTGTGCGACCCCGTTGAGCGTCAACGCGGTCTGGACTCTGACCGACGACGAGTATCTCGAGCGCACCCTCGAAGGCGCCGCCGGTGATGCCGCACAGCACGCCCTCGCCTACCTCCAGCAGAACGCCGCAGCCACCCTCCGCGGCCCCGACGGCATCCGGAGCATCGGACTGCGGAACGGGCTCGTAGGCGTGCGATTCCAGCACGGACAGGCGTACGACGGCGCGCCCGACCTGCACGATCACATCGTCATCCTGAACCTCGCTGTGGGGACCGATGGCCGGTGGGGTGTGCTCGATGAGGAGCTGCTGACCAGCTGCACTGAAGCCGCCAGCGAACACCACACCAGGCAGCTCGTCGCAGCGATCGAGCAAGGTTCCGGGCTCCGATTCCAGCACCGCAAAGACCCAGTCGATCGAGTGGCACGGTGGGAACTGGCACTCGCCAGCCGGCACATCCTGGAGCCCTTCCGGGGCCTGCCCTCAGTCCGCGAACAGGCGGTCACCTTGTGAGGAACGAACGACGAGTGTGCACGCGGGAGCCGGCACCCCCGGCCATCGCCGACCCGCAACGGCGAGTCCAGAAACGGTGTGAACACCCATGATGACGACGAACGTCATGTCCGCCGGCGATGGGTACCGCTACTACACAGAGTCCGTCGCCACGGCAGACGTCCAACGCCGCCCAGGCACGCCCGTCACCGACTACTACACCGTCGACGGGAACCCCCCCGGGGTGTGGATGGGTCGCGGCGCTGACCTCCTCGGCATGCGCGGCGATGTCAGTGAAGCGCAGATGCGTGCCCTCTTCGGAGAAGGGCTGCACCCCGACGCGGACGCCATCACCGCGCAGATGGGTGCAGCCGGCGCCCGTCCGGAAGACATCGAGAAGGCCATCAAACTCGGGCGCGGCTACTACACCTACGACGTCAAAGACACCACGCTACGCAAGGCCATCGACAAGGCCAAGACCGAGTTCGAGCGGCTCCACGGGCACCGCCCCGACCGTGACGAGCACCGCCAGATCCGGATGCGCGAGGGCGCGATCGTGTTCCGTGACGTGCATGGACGGCAGCCACTGGACAACGAGGAACTGGCCAAGTACGTCACCAACGCGCTCAAGCCCGCCCAGCACGCGATGGCCGGGATCGACCACACCTTCTCCGTGCCCAAGAGCGTTTCCCTCGCGTGGGCACTGGGCGACAAGAAGACCGCACGCGACATCGAAGGGGCTCACGAGCGCGCGATCGCTCGCACCTTGCGGCGCCTTGAAGACGAGGTCCTGGCCACCCGTGCCGGCGTCAACGGCGTCCGCCAGATCGACGTCGAAGGCGGCGTCATCGCCACCCGATTCCGCCACTACGAATCCCGCGCCGGCGACCCGCACCTGCACGACCACGTCGTCATCTCCGCCAAAGTCCAAGGCGCCGACGGCAAGTGGCGATCGTTGGACTCCCGGGCGCTGCTGCGCAACACCGTGTACCTCAGCGAGAGCTACAACAAGAACCTCTTCGACGAACTCGACCAGCTCGGATACCGTTCAACGCTCCGCACCGTCACCGAAGGCAAGCCCCCCGTCCTCGAGCTCGACGCGGTCGACCCCCGCCTCGGCGACCTCTTCTCCAAGCGCAGCAAGGGCATCATTCCCGCCACCGACGAGCTCGTGAAGGAGTACATCCAAGAACACGGACGCACGCCCGACCACATCGCCCGCCGCAAGATCAGCGAACAGGCCTGGCAGCAGACCCGACAGAAGAAAGAGACCACTCGCACGGTCACCCAACTCCGCGCCGACGTCGACCAGGAAGCCCGCTCCCGAGGACTCGGCAGCCTCGTCGACCAGCTCCGCGGCCCGCGAGACACCTCCAAGTTCCGCGCCCTCACCGACCCCTTACGCGAACCGATCGAGGCCCACACCGCCGCCGCCGAGATCATGCGAAACGTCGAAGGTTCCCGCTCCACCTGGGGTGAGAACCACGTCAAAGCCGAGATCGAACGATACCTCTCCCAGCACCGCTACCGCCGATTCGCGATCACCGACGGCGACCAGAAACAGATCGTCGAACCGCAGCAGCTCGAACGATTCCTACTGCGAACCACACTGCAGCTCGACTCCATCCGCGTCACCCCCGAGCACGTCCACGGACGCTTCCAACCACTCACACGCGCCAGCGACAACGAATCCGTCTACACGTCCAAGGGACGCACCCTCTACACCTCTACCCGCGTCCTCGAGGCCGAAGCCCGCCTCCTGCACGCCGCACGCACCCCCGCCGAGCAGCCCGCCCCAGTCACCGCACAAACCTTCGCCATCGCCCTCGCGGCGCAACCGAACAAGGACGCCGCCCAGGTCCGTCTCGCCCGTGAGCTCGTCACCAACCGCACCCGCATCGTCGTCGGAGTCGGCCCCGCCGGCGCCGGCAAGACCAGCCGCTCCCTCCGCCTCGCCGCCCACGCCCTCCGCCTGGAAGGCCAGCGCATGGTGGGACTTGCCCCCTCCAAGCACGCCGCGAAAGTCTTCCAGGACGAAGTGCACGTGCCCGCGTTCACCATCGACGGATTTCTGCAGGCTCACCACAACGCCGCAGCCAAAGGCCGACCCGTCAGCGCCCGCTACCAGGTCAACCCCGGCGACGTCGTCGTCGTCGACGAAGCCGCGATGGCCTCCACCACCCACCTCGACCAGGTCACCACCCTCGTCACCGACGCCGGCGGGTTCGTTCGTCTCGTCGGAGACCATGCACAGATCACCGCCGTCGGCGCCGGCGGAGCTTTCCGACTCCTCCGCCAAGAAGTCGGCGCCGTCGAACTCGAGAACGTCTACCGATTCAGCGACAAGCACGAACGCGACGCCTCCCTCGTGCTGCGCGAATCCGCCCCCAGCGTCGACCCCTTCGCCTGGTACAAGGACCACCAGCGCATCATCGCCGGCAGTAAAGAACGCATCGCCGAGATCCTCTTCAACGACTACATCGCCGACCTCACCGCCGGACGTGAGGCCATCATGGGAGCCCCCACCCGCGCCTACGTCGACGAACTCAACGGTCGCGCCCAAGCCCTCGCCGTCGCCGACGGCCGAGTCCTCCCAGGCCCCGGAGCCGACCTCAACGATGGGCACCAGGCGCACATCGGCGATCGCATCATGACCCGCCTCAACCGTCGTGACCTCACCATGAACCAAGGCCGCGACTCCGTCGACAACGGCGACATCTACATCGTCCACATCGTCCACCCCGACGGTTCCCTCACCGTCGCGCACACCCGCCACGGCGGCACCATCAACCTCCCGACCGACTACGTCCGCACCCACACGCACCTCGGATACGCGTTCACCGCCCACCAGGAGCAGGGCAACACCGTCGGCGGCAACAACCCCCTTGGACAGTTCGTCGAAGGTGTCTCCCGCGGCATCGTCACCGCGCAAACACCTCGATCCAGCGCCTACGTGCTCGCCACCAGAGGCGTCACCAACAACGTCCTCTACGTCGAAACCGAACCCGGGCAGCACCCCGACGAGGTCCTCGAGCAGATCGCCCGCAACGTCGACACCAACCTCTCCGCGCACGAGACCATCGACGTCGAGAGCGCCCAGGCCCTGAACCTGGCACGCCTGGTCGACGAGCACACCGACATCGCCGGGCTCGCCAACGAGGCCAGGTTCGCAACCCTCGCCTCCCGCGTCCTGCAAAGTCGAGCCGAAGCCCTCACCGCCTCGGACGGATGGGGCGCCGCATCCGCAGGCCTCGCCCGCGCCGAGAAGTACG
>CALMPQ010000338.1 GCA_937872005.1 uncultured Propioniciclava sp. | reverse complement strand
ACCTGTTCAACAAGATGGCCAAGGCCGCCTGGGAGTGCGCCGACCCCGGCATCCAGTACGACGACACGATCAACGCGTGGCACACCAACCCCGAGACGGGCCGCATCACCGCGTCCAACCCCTGCTCGGAGTACATGAGCCTCGACAACAGCTCGTGCAACTTGGCGAGCCTGAACCTGCTGAAGTTCCTCAACGCCGACGACACGTTCGACGTGGAGAAGTTCGTGAAGGCGTCCGAGCTGATCATCACCGCGATGGACATCTCGATCACGTTCGCCGACTTTCCGACCGAGGCGATCACCAAGACCACCAAGGACTACCGCCAGCTCGGCATCGGCTACGCCAACCTCGGCGCGCTGCTGATGGCGATGGGTCGCGGCTACGACTCCGAGGGTGGCCGCACGCTGGCCGCCGCCATCACCTCGCTGATGACCGGCACCGCCTACCGTCGCTCGGCCGAGCTCGCCGCGGTCGTCGGCCCGTACGCCGGCTACGCCCGCAACGCGTCGGCCCACCAGAAGGTCATGCGCAAGCACCAGGCCGCCAACGACGACCTCGCACTCACCGAGAAGTCGGACGCCCCCGTGCTCGAGGCGGCCACCGAGGAGTGGGCGCGCGTCGTCGAGCTCGGTGCCAAGAACGGCTTCCGCAACGCGCAGGCGTCCCTGCTCGCGCCGACCGGCACCATCGGCTTCATGATGGACTGCGACACCACCGGCATCGAGCCCGACTTCTCGCTGGTGAAGTTCAAGAAGCTCGTCGGTGGTGGGTCGATGCAGATCGTCAACCAGACGATCCCGCGTGCGCTCAAGCGGATGGGTTACAACCCCGAGACCGCCGAGGCGATCGTCGCCTACATCGCCGACCACGGCCACGTCGTGGGTGCCCCGGGCCTCAAGCAGGAGCACTACGAGGTCTTCGACACCGCCATGGGCGAGCGCTCCATCAAGCCGATGGGCCACGTCCGCATGATGGCCGCCGTGCAGCCGTTCCTGTCGGGTGCGATCTCCAAGACGGTCAACCTGCCCGAGACCGCGACGGTCGAGGAGATCGCCGACGTCTACCTGCAGGGCTGGAAGCTCGGCCTCAAGGCGCTCGCTGTCTACCGCGACAACTGTAAGGTCGGCCAGCCGCTCTCCGACGGCAAGAAGAAGGAGGAGCCGAAGGCCGAGGAGGCGCCGAAGCCCGAGGTGCGCGTCGAGTACCGCCCGCGCCGCCAGCGCCTGCCCAAGACCCGCACGTCGCGCACGACGTCGTTCACCGTGGGTGGAGCCGAGGGTTACCTCACCTCCAGCCAGTACGACGACGGACGCCTCGGCGAGCTCTTCCTGAAGCTCGGCAAGCAGGGCTCGACCCTGGCCGGCGTCATGGACGCCTTCTCGATCGCGATCTCCATCGCCCTGCAGTACGGCGTGCCCCTGGAGACCTACGTCCAGAAGTTCACCAACCTCAAGTTCGAGCCCGCCGGCATGACCGACGACCCCGACCTGCGGATGGCCCAGTCGATCATCGACTACGTGTTCAAGCGCCTGGCGCTGGACTACCTCTCCTTCGACGAGCGTGCCGAACTCGGCATCTACACGGCGGCCGAGCGTGCCCGTTACGTGGAGACCGGCTCGTACATCTCCGAGGAGGACGAGGCGCAGATGATCGAGTCCGAGTCGCTGAAGAACGACGCGGTCGACGACATGCGCTTCGACGAGTCGGGCCCGAACCAGCCGACGCTCATCGCGGCTGCCCCCGACACGTCGGGTGCCCACACGACGGCTGAGCTGATGGAGATGTTCTCGGGGGTTTCCGTGGACGCCCCGCTGTGCTTCACCTGCGGCACGAAGATGCGTCCGTCCGGCAGCTGCTACGTCTGCGAGGGCTGCGGCTCGACCAGCGGCTGCAGCTGACGCTCTGCTGAACCAACGAGGGGCGGGACCAGGTCGGTCCCGCCCCTCGTGCATGTTTTCCCGAAGCTCGGTGGACGCCCGCTGGAGTCTGGGTCACCATGGAGGTATGAAGCGTGTGAGCCTGCTGGTCCTGCTGGTGGGTGCGGCCTGGCTGGTCGCCTTCGTGGGGCTCGGTTTCGAGTCGACGTTCCTCGTTGCGGGCGCCCACGCCGTCCAGTCCTCCTTCATCGCGGATCCGGGCACGACGATGATCGTCGCTGTCATCTCCCTGCTGTGGGGCGGCTTCATCTTCGCCGGGCTGTTCACGTTCCCGTTCATGGTCGAGACCCTCCTCCCCAAACGCCGGACGGCCTGACCTGAACGAGAAGTGACGTCGCGGGGGACCCGTCCCGGCGTCCCGCTCTCGTTGGGGCTCTGGGCCTGCTGGCCGCTCGTCGCATCCCCCGATGAGCACGGATTCGTTATCATGGGTACATGGCAGAGAAGACGGGCTTCGCCCACCGCGTCAGGGTGCGACGCGAAGCGCTGGGGATGACCCAACGCGACCTTGAGGCGGCCACCGGAGTCAGGCAGTCACTCATTTCAGCCATCGAGTCGGGGCGGCGTGCCGCCACCCCAGCGACCAAGGAAGCCCTCGAGCGTGCGCTCGATGTGAGGCCGTCCGATCTGGTCCGCAGCAGGAGGAGCGAGATGCTTCAGGTCATGGCCGCCAGTGGCGTGTCCAACCCCCGCCTGTTCGGGTCGCTCGCCCGGGGCCAAGACACGCGGGCCTCAGACGTCGACCTGCTCCTGACCTTTCCCGACGGCGCCGACATCGCCGACATCCTCCACCTCGAGGAGCAACTCGCAGCGTTGCTGACCGTGCCCGTGGACGTCGTCGGTGACCTGGGCGACGGCGCAGTCTTGAACCGGGCTCGGGCCGAGGCGGTCCCCTTGTGACTGGTGACCCGACCGGTCGCGTGGGTCGACGCTTGGAGGACCTGGTGGACATCTCCCGCGAGGCCGACTATCTCGTCAGCAAGGGCAAGGACGCCTACCTCGCGGATACGGCTGAGGGGCGCCTCCTGCGAGCCGCCGGCCAGAACATCGTGCTGCGCGTGGCGACCGTCGCGGAGAAGCTGCCCGCGGAGTTCCGCGATCAACACCCCGAGGCGGAATGGGACAAGCTCCGCGCCATGCGCAACCTCACGGCGCACCACTATGACAAGGTCAACCATGACTTCATCTGGGTAGCGCTCGCCAACCGCGTTCCCGGCCTGATCGCCACCTTGGGTCTCAACCGAGCGTGAGACGCCCCCGGCTCGGTGAGCCGGGGGCGTCCGTGTTCGGTCGAGACCAGATCAGTAGTGCAGGTCCTGGTACTCGGGGTGCTTGGCCATCCAGCCCTTGACGAAGGGGCACAGGGGCAGCACCGTGCGCTCACCGGTCGCCCGCACATCGTCGAGGGCGAACC
>CALMPQ010000337.1 GCA_937872005.1 uncultured Propioniciclava sp. | reverse complement strand
GACGCGGGAGTCGGTCGTGTTCACGCCCTGGCCGCCGGGACCCGATGCCCGCGCGAACCGCTCGATGAGCTCACCGGCCGGGATCACCAGGCCCTGCGGGTTCCCCGGGCCGGGGTCGATCACCAGGTCGCGCACGGCGCCAGACTACGGTGCGGGCGCGGCTTGACGTCCGTCAAGGAGCGGCGCCGCCGATCTTCGTAGCGTCACGGGTATGAACACGATCCAACGCCGGCTCCACGGCCGCTGGGGCGTCCCGGCGACGTCGGGAAGCCTCATCGTGGCCTCACTGGCCGCGACTCACCTGTTCGGAGCCCCGACCGTCGGGAGCGGCCTCATGCTGTCCGCCGCCGTCGTGGCCGGGTTGCCCATCGCCGCGAAGGCGATCCGCTCCCTGCTCGCCAAGCTCGTGAGCATCGACCTGCTCGTCACGGTCGCGGCCGTCGGTGCCCTCATCGTCGGCGACTTCTGGGAGGCCGCGGCGGTGACCTTCCTCTTCGCCATCGGCCACGCCCTCGAGGCGGCGACGCTGGCCAGGACCCGCTCGGCGCTGGCCGAACTCGTCGCGGTCGCCCCCGACACCGCGGTCGTCCTGCGGGACGGCGAGCAGGTCGAGGTCGCCGCCACCGCGGTCGCGCCCGGCGAGACCGTGCTCGTGAAGAACGGCTTCAAGGTGCCCGTCGACGGCGTCGTGATCGGCGGCAGCGGGGCGATCAACGAGGCGTCCATCACGGGCGAGTCGATCCCGGCCGAGAAGACCGAGGGCGACCGGGTCTTCGCCGGCACGATCGCCACCGGGGGCTTCCTGCAGGTGCGGGCGGTGGGGGTGGGCGCCGACACGACGCTGGCCCGCATCATCCACCGGGTCGAGGAGGCCCAGGACGCCAAGGCGAAGACGCAGACCTTCATGGAGCGCTTCGCGCAGTGGTACACCCCCGGCATCATGCTGCTCGCGCTCGTCGTGGGCCTGGTCACCCGCGACGTCCACCTCGGCCTCACCCTGCTCGTCATCGGCTGCCCCGGGGCCCTGGTGATCTCGATCCCCGTCTCGATCGTGGCCGGCATCGGCCGGGGCGCCCGCGACGGCATCCTCATCAAGGGCGGGGAGTTCCTGGAGACGTCGGCCCGCATCTCGGCCGTCGCGCTCGACAAGACAGGCACCCTCACCGAGGGACGCCCCCAGCTCACCGACGTGGTCGTGCTCGACCCGGCCTTCCCCGAGGACGCCGTGCTCGCCCTCGCCGCCCGCGCCGAGGCCGGCTCGGAGCACCCCCTGGCCCGCCCGATCGTGGACGCCGCCCGCGCCCGCGGTCTGGACGTCGCCGGGCTGCCCGACCACACCGAACCCGTCCCCGGCCAGGGCATCATCGCCCTGCTGGATGGTTCCCGCGTCGCCGTCGGCAACCTCGCCCTGATCGAGGCCGAGGGGCTGGACGCCGGGCCCGCGGCGTCCGTCGTGGACGAGCTGGCGGCCGCCGGACGCACGCCGATGGTCGTGGCCCGTGACGGGCAGGTGCTCGGGGTGGTGGCCGTGGCCGACCGGATCAGGACCGACGCCGCCGAGATGGTGCGCCGCCTGCACGCCGCCGGCGTGAGCAAGGTCGTCATGCTGACCGGCGACAACCGGCGCGTGGCCGAGGCCGTGGCCGCCCGGGTCGGGGTCGACGAGGTCCATGCCGGCCTGCTGCCCGAGGACAAGCTGACCATCGTCGCCCGCCTGAAGGCCGAGGGGCACGTGGTCGCGATGGTCGGCGACGGCGTCAACGACGCCCCCGCCCTGGCCACTGCCGACATCGGGGTCGCCATGGGCGCCGCCGGCACCGGCGTGGCGATCGAGACCGCCGACATCGCCCTGATGGCCGACGACCTGCTCAAGTTGCCCCGGGCCGTACGCCTCGCGCGTCGCACCGTGCGGACCATGCGGCAGAACATCGTGGTCGCCCTCGTCGTGGTCGGCACCCTGCTGGCCGGCGTGTTGTTCGGTGGGGTCACGATGGCGCTCGGAATGCTCGTCCACGAGGCGTCGGTGCTCGTCGTGATCGTCAACGCGATGCGCCTCCTGCGCCGGGATCGCGGGCTTGACGTCCGTCAAGGACTCCCCGAGCCGATCGGCGAAGAATCGAGGTTGGACAACAACCGCACCCTGGAAAGGAACGCCTCATGACCACCAACACCACCACCACCCACACCACCCTGCGCGCCGAGGGTTTCGCCTGCCCCTCGTGCGTGTCCAAGATCGAGAAGCAGCTCGGCCGCCTCGACGGGGTGGACGCCGTGAAGGTCCACTTCGCCTCCTCCCGCGTCGAGGTTGACCACGACCCGGCCCGCCAGAGCGTCGATGACCTGATCGCCGCCATCGCCAAGGCCGGCTACACGGCGAAGGCCTCCGCCTTCTGACCACGCCGAACGCCTGACACACTGGGGCCCCATGGGAGCAGGACACAGCCATGGGGCCCCCGCCGACCTCGACCTCTCGCGGGCGGCGCGACGCGCGAGTGTCGGATTGCTGCTCGCGGTCGCGATCGCCACGGTGGTCGGGGTCGTGCTGTTGTGGCCCGCACAGCGCCCCGAGATGGGGGCGGTCGGCACCGGCGGCGGGGGCGTCCAGTCGGTCGCACCGGTGGTGACCGGACGGGTGCTGTCGCTCGAACCCTGCCCGGACACCTTCGACAGCGAGCAATCGGGGTCGATCCACCACGCCTGCCAGGTCGCGACGGTCGAGGTCACCTCGGGGCCGGACGCCGGCCGCTCCGTCCCCGTCGAACTGATCGGCGTGTCGGCGGTCTCCGGCGTCGTGCCGGGTGACTCGGTGCACATCACCGACGTGGGCGACGCGAACGCCAACCACTACGCGCTCGTCACCGTGGACCGGTTGCTGCCCCTCGGCCTGTTCGCGTTGGCCTTCGTCGCGGTGGTGGTGGCGGTGGCCGGCTGGAAGGGCGTCCGGGGCCTGATCGGCCTGGTGGTCGCCGGGGCGGTCTTCTTCGGCTTCATGCTGCCGGCCCTCGCGACCGGACGCCCCGCCGTCGCCGTCGCGCTCGTCGGAGGTTCGGCGATCATGTTCGCCGTCCTCTACCTCGCGCACGGGGTGTCGATGCGCACCACATCGGCGTTCGTCGGCACGCTCGTCAGCCTGCTGGCCACCGCCGGGCTGGGGGCGCTGGGCGTCTGGGCGGCTCGCCTCAGCGGCCTCTCGACCGACGAGACCATCGCCCTGGCCGCCCAGTCGGAGGGGTTGTCGTTCACCGCCCTGCTGACGTGTTCGCTGGTGATCGCCGGGTTGGGCGTCCTGAACGACACGACGATCACGCAGGCCTCAGCCGTCTGGGAACTGCGCGCCGCGGGCTCCCACCTCACGCGGTGGGAGCTGTTCACCGCCGGCATGCGCATCGGTCGCGACCACATCGCCTCGACGATCTACACGATCGTGTTCGCCTACGCCGGTGCCGCCCTGTCGACGCTGGTGCTGTTGTCGATCTACACCCAGCCCGTGGACCTGCTGCTGTCGACCGAGCCGTTCGCCGAGGAGATCGTGCGCACGCTGGGGTCGGGCATCGGCCTGGTGCTGAGCGTTCCGCTCACGACCGGCGTCGCCGCGTTGACGGTGGGTGGCGCCGGGGCCGCGGTGGCGGCGTCTGTGCCGCGCCGCGCGAAGCGGGCGCACGACCACGACCACTGAGGGGTCAGGTCGCCTGGCGCAGGTCGGTGTCGAACCCGTCGATCGAGTGGGTGTTCTTGTCGCGCTGGTACTTCGCGATGCCTGCGGGCCCCTTGTTCTGGGCCCACTGCGGCATCAGGTCGCGCTGGCCGACGTGGTCGTACAGCGGCACACCGAAGCCGCATGAGGTCTGGCACTGGGTGACGTCGACGACGTAGACCTGCCGGGCGCCGTCCATCGGCGGGAACAGCCCGCTCAGCTCGGTCCACTCCGCGTCGGGCGGCTGCACCATGCGTGCGGTGCCATACAGCCGCAGGATCCACGGCTTGCCCTCGAAGGCGCAGAACATGATCGTCATGCGCGGGTCGAGCCCGATGTGCGCTGCGGTCTCGTTGCCCGACCCGGTGCCGTTCAGCCAGGCGACGCGGTTCGGCCCCAGCACCCGGAACGAGTCGAGACCCTTCGGGCTCACGTTCACCCGACCCGTCGGTGCGGCCGTGGCGACGAAGAACATCTGCTGGCGCTCGATGAACTCGACCAGCTTCGGCTCGATGGTGTCGTAGAAGGTGCCCATCAGTGCTCCTCGTCGGTGGGTCGTGCTGCGGGGGTGGTGGACGCCGCGGGCTCGGCCTCCTCAGCTGGCTCGGTGCGCTCGTCGAGCTCGATCCACTCCGAGTCGCAGCCGGGGCACAGGTAGACCGGGGCACCCTCGACGGTGCGCTGGGTCTTCAGCGTGCCGCAGGAGTCCTCGCAGGGATGGGAAACCAGGTAGCGGGCGCGTGGCATGAGGGTCATTCTCGCCGACCACGGGCTGTCGGCGCACGGAACGCGGGCTGTCGGCGCACGGAACACGGGCTCTCGGCGAAGGGGCGCGTTTTGTGGGGTCCCCACAACATTCGTCACGCCCCCTTGGGCGTGGGGCGATTGATTTGGGCAACTTCGCCAGAAACACGCTGTCGGGCGTGCGGGGCGTCCCGTTCGGTGGGAGATTCGACCTCATCCCCTTTCGGGGAGTGTTCGTCGTGCCAGGAGGAAACGTGTTCAAGCGCATCGCCATCGTCAACCGGGGTGAGGCCGCCATGCGGCTGATCCACGCGGTCCGCGAGATGAACGCGGAGCGGCGGGGGGCGGAACCGATCACCACCATCGCGCTGTACACCGATGGCGAGCGCTCGGCGATGTTCGCCCGCGAGGCTGACGAGGCGTACGCGCTGGGCCCGGCGTCCGAGCGGCCGTACCTCAACCACGACCTGCTCGCCGAGGTGCTCACCGACGCCCGCGCCGACGCCGTCTGGGTCGGCTGGGGCTTCGTCGCCGAGGACGCCGCCTTCGCCGACCGCATGGCCGAGCTCGGCATCACCTTCATCGGCCCCAGCGGCGACGCGATGCGCAAGCTCGGCGACAAGATCGGCTCGAAGCTGCTGGCCGAGGAGGCCGGCGTCCCCGTGGCCCCGTGGAGCAACGGCGGCGTGCACACCCTCGACGAAGCCCTCGCAGCAGCCGAGCGCATCGGCTACCCCCTCATGCTCAAGGCGACCGCCGGCGGTGGTGGCCGGGGCATCCGCCGCGTCGACAACGCAGCCGACCTCTCCGACGCCTACCAGCGCACCTCCGACGAGGCCCTCCGCGCCTTCGGCTCCGGCGTGCTGTTCCTGGAGAAGCTCGTCACCGGCGCCCGCCACGTGGAGGTGCAGCTCATCTCCGACGGCGAGACGGCCTGGGCCCTCGGCGTCCGCGACTGCACGGTGCAGCGCCGCAACCAGAAGATCATCGAGGAGTCGCGCTCGCCGCTGCTCACGCCCGGCCA
>CALMPQ010000336.1 GCA_937872005.1 uncultured Propioniciclava sp. | reverse complement strand
GGCGGCGACGGGGTGGGTGTGGGGGGGGGCGGGGGGCTCGGGGCTGGGGGAGGGGTCTCCGCCGGTTCGGCGGCGCAACCGGCGAGGGAGGCGCCGATGGTGCCGATGAGGAGGAGAGCGGTTCTGCGGTGCACGGTGGGTCCTGGGGTCATGGGGTGCGAGTGATTGGCTGCCCCCAAGTCTCGTCCTCCCGACGTCGGTTTCGCTGGTGAACACCCCGCGTGGACCCCCGATAGACTCACACATGCGCCGGGGTGGTGGAATGGGCAGACACGCTGGTTTTAGGTACCAGTACCGAGAGGTGTGAGGGTTCGAGTCCCTTCCCCGGCACGTGGACGAGCAGCAGCCACCGGAACGTTCCGGCTTCTCGCGGTGGATCTTCCCCGACGGGACCGAACCCGACCCCCGGTTCACGCTCGCCAACGAGCGCACCTTCCTGGCGTGGATCCGCACGTCGCTCGCACTCCTCGGCGGCGGCATCGCGCTGGAGGCGTTCGCGCACGACATCCCGGCCAACCTGCGCCACGCGGCCGCGCTGCTGCTGGTCGTGACCTCGCTGATCATCTCGGTGAGCTCGCTGCTGCGCTGGCGCAACGTCGAACTCGCCATGCGCCGCCAACGCGCGCTGCCCGCGCCCGCCATGACGATGGTGCTCGCCGGCGGCCTGACGATCGCGTCGCTGGTGCTCCTGGCGGTGCTCCTGTCCATGGGCGGCTGAGGTGGCCCGTCTCCTCGACACGCACGACGACCCCGGCGTCCAGCCCGAGCGCACCCACCTCGCCTGGTTGCGCACCATGCTGTCGACCGGCATCGTCGGCCTCTTCGCCATCCGCCTCGCCACGCACGTGGACGCCTCGCCGGCCTGGATCCTCGTCCTCGTCACGGCGATCATGCTGACCGTCGGGGTCAGCCAAGCGCGCCGCCATCGTGCAGCCGTGACCGGCCTCACCCGCGGACGCCTCGAGCCCGCGCTGGTCCCCGTCCTGGGCCTCGGGTTGGGCGTGATCCTGCTCGGCGTCGCCGCGCTGGTCTACCTTCTGGCGCCCTGAATCACCCGAGCAGGTCCAGGACGGCCTCCTCGAGGCCGAACTGCCGGGCCTGCGGCGTCCGGTACTTCTTGGTGGCCGCGGCACCGATGGTCGAACCCGACTCGTAGGCGTCCACCACCCGAGGGTCGATGTAGGACGACCGCGCCACGGTGGGCGTGTTGCCCAGGTAGCCCGCCACCTCCAGCGTCGCCTGCTTGACCGCTCGCTTGCGGGACGCCTTCGTCTCGCCCTCCTCCTCGCTCAGGGCGAGCACCTCGGCGGCGATGACGGTCGCGTGCCAGGTGCGGAAGTCCTTGGCGGTGAGCGCCCCCGCGAACAGTTCGCTGAGGTAGGCGTTCACGTCGGACGCCGTGAGGTCCGTCCATCTCCGCCCGGCCTTGTGGGCGAGCAGGCGCGCGCTCTCACCGGACCGCTTCCGCATCACCTCGAGGGCGCCCACGGCTGCGGCGTCCTCGACGGTGATCGAGTGGGAGATGCCCGACTTGCCGACGAAGGAGAACACCAAAGCCTTGCCACGGCGCCGCACGTGCTGGCGCTCCAGGGTCGTCAGCCCGAACGAGCCGTTGGCGTCGGTGTAGGCGTCGTTGCCGATGCGGAAGTAGCCGACGTCGAGCAGGCGCACGGCGGTGGCGCAGGCCCGTTCGAGCGGCATGCCGTCGAGCGCGAGGTCGGACGCGATGCGTCGCCGGGCCTGCGGTAGCATCGCCGCCGCCTCGGTGACACGGGCGAACTTGCCCTTGTCGCGGCGCACGCGCCAGTCGGGGTGGTAGAGGTACTGGCGGCGTCCGGCGTCGTCGGTGCCCGTGGCCTGCAGGTGGCCGTTGGGCACGGGGCAGATCCAGACGTCCGTCCACGCGGGCGGGATCGCGAGGGACTTCACCCGTTCGACGTCGGCGGCAGGCAGGGCCGCGCCCGCGGCGTCCGAGTAGCTGAAGCCCTTGCCGCGACGCTGGCGCGTCCAGCCGGCCATGCGGGGGCTGACACGTCGCAGGCGGACCATGGCCGCATGCTAGTGCTTGTCAGAGCACCATCGCAGCAGCCCAGCCGGCAAGCAGCAGGGGAATGTTGTAGTGGATGAACGTCGGGATCACCGTGTCGCGGATGTGGTCGTGCTGGCCGTCGGCGTTGAGTCCGGCGGTCGGGCCGAGCGTCGAGTCGGACGCCGGCGACCCGGCATCGCCCAGCGCGCCGGCCGTGCCAATGATGGAGACCGTCGCCAGCGGGGAGAAGCCCAGCGCCACGCAGAGCGGCACATAGATCGCCGTGATGATCGGCAGCGTGGAGAACGACGACCCGATGCCCAGCGTCACCAGCAGGCCGACGAGCAGCATGATCAGCGAACCGACGAGCTTCGACCCGCCGAACATCGCCGCGGACGCCGTGACGAGCGAGTCGACGTGGCCGGTGTCGCGCATCACCTGCGCGAAGCCCTGGGCGGCGATCATGATGAACCCGATCATCGCCATCATCTTCATGCCGCGGTCGAACACGTCCCCGGCTTCGCCCCAGCGCACGATGCGCGAGGCGAGGAACACGCCGAAGCCGACGAGCGCTCCCAGCAGCAGGGAGTCGGCCCAGATCTGGATCACCAGGCTCAGCACGATGGCGATCAGCGCCACCACGATGCGGTAGGTCTCGACCTTCTGGGTGGGGACCGTGGTCTCCTCGCCGGCCACCGGGAGGTCGGCGTAGGTGCGCGGGCGGCGGTAGGTGACGAACACGGCGATGAGCAGGCCGGCGACCATGCCGAGGGCGGGGATGCCCATGGCAGTCATGACGTTGATGCCCGCGGTGTCCATGCCGGCCTGGTTGATGTTGGCGAGCAGGATCTCGTTGAGGAACACGTTGCCGAAGCCGTACGGCAGGTACATGTAGGTGGTGACTAGGCCGAACGTCATCACGCAGGCCAGCAGGCGGCGGTCGACCTTGAAATGGTTGAAGGCCACCAGCAGTGGTGGGATCAGCAGCGGGATGAACGCGATGTGGATCGGCACCACATTCTGGCTGGCGATGCCGGCGAGCAGCACCACGGTGAGCAGGCCCCACTTGAGCCAGAGGCCCTTGCCGCCCGTGCGGGCCTTCTCGACCACCCAGCCGGCGAACGCCTGTGGCAGGCCGGAGTGCGCGATGGCCACGGCGAAGGCGCCCAGCATGGCGTACGACAGGGCGATGGACGCCCCGTTGGCGATGCCGGTCGTGAACGAGTCCATCGTCGCGGTGAGGCCCATCCCGGCGAGCAGGCCGCCGGAGAGGGCGCCCACGATCAAGGCGATGACGACGTGCACGCGCGCGAACGACAGCGCGAGCATGACGATGACGGCGAGGACGACGGCGTTCAACGCAGCACCTTTCGGTGTCGGGGATTGGCAACCCTTCACGGTAGTGACGCCGAACCCCGCTGCCGCGCCGTGACCAGCCCTCAGACGGACGCCCCCGCCGGCGCCGCCGTCTGCACCAGCGTCGCGCCGCCCGACTGGCAGAGGTAGCCGCGCCCCACCGTGAGTTGCACCAGCGACTTGCGGGGGAGCGTGACGCCCAGGAGTTCACCGTCGTAGTCGACGTTCGGTTGCAGCAGGACGCCCGCGCGGCCCTTGCGCAGGGTCTTGGTCCAGTGCGAGTAGAGCGACCGCAGGTCGTCGGAGCGCCCCGCCGCCACGATGTGGAGGTTCGGCAGGGTGGCCCCCAGCAGGCCAGCCAGGGACGCGTCGGTGTCGTCGAACTGCTCGGCGTCGTCGACCAGCAGCACCACCGGCCCGCGGGTCAGCCGCACCGACGCCACCAGCGCCGCGACTTGGTCGGTGCCGAGCGCGACCTTGTCGAGGGGAGCCTGGGCCAGCGGTGAGCGACGCTGGCACAGGCCGTACACCAGCGGCGGGCGGCCGTCGG
>CALMPQ010000335.1 GCA_937872005.1 uncultured Propioniciclava sp. | reverse complement strand
AGTGTGAAGTCCCAGGTCCCGCCGAGCGGCAGCGTGGGGGCGTCGGAGTCCAGGTGGGAGCGGGGGCGCACGACGCGACCACTCGCTGGTGCGACGTCCTCGTTCATGGCCCACCCCTGTCGTCTGGGCCGGTCGGCGGCGTGCCGACCCGGCCTGAGATTTACAAGATGATCTCATGCTAGAGCGGGTTAGCAAAAGAGCAAATCCGTGTGAGCATCACATCACTGGTCGTCGTTGCCCCGGCGATTGGACCCATCCCGACAACGGAGTTACGCCATGAGCAATGGGGGAGTGGCACGCCACCACCCGGGACGGTCGTCTCTACCTCTTCGGGCTGGGGGACGCGCCCGACGTACGCGTGAGCGTCCGGGTGCGGGAGGCCCGCGTGCTCGGTGGGGGCGAGGTGCAGTGCATCGCCGACGGCGACGGCACGAGCCTGCGGGTCGACAACCCTCGTACGCTGTTCGCCACAGGGATCGAACTCATCGCGGAGGCGTGACATGCGGCCGAACTTCGTCGTCATCCAGACCGACGACCAGGGCCGCTGGGCGATGCCGCACCGCATGCCCGAGTTGGTGATGCCGCACCTCGAGGCGTTCCTCGACGACGCGTTGGAGCTCAACCAGTTCTACTGCGCCTCGCCGGTCTGCTCACCGGCCCGGGCCTCGCTGTTGACGGGGCGCGTGCCCTCGGCGCACGGCGTCCACGACTGGTTGGTGGGTGGGCGGCACCCCGACGCACAGCCGGACGCCCACCTCGAGGGGCAGCCGACCACCCCGGAGGTGCTGGCCGCGGCGGGGTACGAGTGCGGCATGGTCGGCAAGTGGCACGTCGGCGACTCCCGGACGCCGGCGCCCGGCTTCACGACGTGGTACGCCCACCGTTTCGGGGGTGGGCCGTACGTGGGGGCGCCGATCTGGGTCGACGGTGAGCCGGCGGAAGAGCCCGAGTACTTCACCCACGCGGTCACCGGGCACGCCTTGGAGTTCCTGGCGGGACGCGACCCCGACAAGCCCTTCCACCTGCAGGTGAACTACACCGCGCCCCACGACCCGTGGCTCGAGGGCCACCCCGAGGAGTACGTGCGGCTCTACGACGACACCGACTTCCCCTCGGTGCCGCGCGAGGAGCCCCACCCGTGGGTCGAGCCGCGCCGGACCGACTTCGCCGACGCGTTCGCCGACCCGCACCCGCACCTGGCCGGGTACTGCGCCTCGTTGACGGCGGTCGACGAGGGGCTCGGGCAGATCCGTGCCCGCCTGACCGCCCTCGGGCTGGCCGAGGACACCGTGGTGGTCTACATGTCCGACAACGGGTCCTCCTGCGGCCACCACGGCATCTGGGGCAAGGGCAACGGCACGTGGCCGCTGAACTTCTGGGACAACTCGGTGCGGGTTCCGTTCGAGATCCACGTGCCCGACGGGGTGCGGGGTGTCTCCGCCGAACTCGTCCCCTCGGTCGCGCTCCACCCGACGATCTGCGAGCTGGCGGGGGTCGATCCGCCGGGCGACCCGTGGGGTGCGGGGGAGTCGGTGGCGCCACTGCTGCGCGGCGAGGGCGGTTCGGGGCACGAGGTCGTGGTGGTGCACGCCGAGTACGGCGGGGGGCGGATGGTCACCGACGGGCGCTGGAAGTACGTCCACCGCTCCGGTGGACCCGACGAGTTGTACGACCTCGACTCCGACCCCGACGAGCGCACCAACCTCGTTGACGACGAGCGGGTGGCAGCCGAACGCGAGCGGTCGGCGTCCGAGCTGGGCGACTGGTTCGCCGCCCACGAACGACCTGGGTTCGGGGCGTTCGGCCGGGCGGTGTCGGGGCACGGGCAGGTGCACCCGCTGACGCGCGGCCTCCCCGACGAGCGGACGTTCGTTGAGCACCCCTGAGCGGGCGCCGCTCGGTGCCCTGCTGGTCTCCATGCTGAAGGTCGGCACGATCGGGTTCGGTGGGGGGAGCGCGTTGATCCCGGTGATGGAGAAGGAGCTGGTCCACCACCGGGGCTTCTTCGGGGAGCCGGTGTTCACCCTGCACACGGTCGTGGCGAACATCACCCCGGGCGCGTTGCCGGTGAAGCTGGCCGCGTTCGCGGGTGGGCGGTCCCGGAGCGCCTGGGCGGGGCTGCTGGCGGCGATCGCCGTCGCGCTCCCGGGGTCGGTGGCCACCGTCGCGCTGGTGGCGGCGTTCAACCTGTTGGGGCCTGCGGGCATCCGCGTGGTGGAGTTCACGGCGGTGGGCATCACGGCGTTCATCATCGTGTTGTTGGCGCACTACATCACGAAGGTCATGCGCGGCGGCGGCCCGAGGACCGGGGTCTACGTGGGGATCATGCTCGTGGCCTGGCTGGCCACCGGCACGAACGGGCTGGTCGCGCTCGTGGGACTGTTGTTCGGGCAGGCGTGGGTGGTGGAGGTGCCGCCGTTGTCGGCCGTGGGCCTGATCGTCGCGGCGCTGGTCGTGATCGGCCTCTACTCGTTGCTGCCGCGGCGAACGGCGCTGGTGGAGGTGGACCCGAGCATTGCGGTGCCCCTGCCGACGGTCGGCCCCAAGATCCTCGCGGTGGTGCTGCACCTGGCGATGTGCTCGGCGGCCCTGGTGCTGGCCCTCGTGCTGGCCGGCCCGGTGGGTGGCGAGCTGATGGGTCTCGTCGCGTTCTCGACGGTGACGTCGTTCGGCGGTGGTGAGGCCTATGTCGGGGTGGCGGACGGTTTCTTCGTGGCGTCGGGGTTGGTGCCGTCGGGGTTGTTCTACGGGCAGATCGTGCCGGTGGCGAACGCCCTGCCGGGGCCGATCCTGGTCAAGGTGGCCTCGGGAATCGGGTACGCGTTCGGGTTCGAGCTGGGTGGGCCCCTGCTGGGGCTGGGGTTCGCGGTGTGTGCCTTCGCGATGGCGATCGGTGCCTGTTGTGCGGTCGCGATCGCGGTGATCACCGCGTGGGGCAAGGTGGCCCGGTCGGCGTTCATGGTCAACCTGGGGCGGTTCATCCTGCCGGTGATCTGTGGGTTGTTGCTGACCACCTCGGTGTCGATGTTGCTGGCCAACGCCGAGATCGCGGAGCGGGGCGGGGTGGCGCCGAGCCCGGTGGCGTGGGCGTCCCTCATCGGGGTCGGCGTGATGTGGTGGGCCCAGCATCGCTTCCGGCTGCACGACCTGGCCCTGCTCGCCGGGGCGGGCCTGACCTCCCTCGTCGTGCTGCTGGCGGTGGCGGGCTGACGCCCCTGAGTTGGCCCGTGCCGCTGGTCACACCTCCAGTGCCCCACCCATGACGACCATCCGTTCGGGCGGCAGCCACAGCGGCATCATCACCCGCGCGAGCCCAGCTCACACACCTCAGCCTGCAAGTTGCACGAGCAGGTTGACCGTCGAGGCCACGATGACGGCCCCGAGCAGATAGGACAGCAGCGCGTGGCGCAGCGCCGCCCGCCGGAAGGACCGCTTCTTCAAGGTCGTGTCCGAGACCTGGTAGGTCATGCCGAGCGTGAAGGCCAGGTAGAAGAAGTCGTGGTAGTCGGGGTCGTCGTCGCCGAAGTCGATCGGGGCGCCGCCCTCAGCGGCGTAGAGGCGCGCGTAGCGCAACGCGAACAGCGTGTGCACGAGCAGCCACGAGGCCGTGACGCCCGCCACGCCGGCCGCCGCCTCGACCCAGGCGTCGGGGCCGCCGTGGGCCGAGACCAGCAGGGCACCGACCCCGCCGATGCTCGCGACGCTGGCCAGGATCAGGGCGGCGTCCAGGGCGGCCCGGCCGGGTTCCTCCTCACCTGCGTGGTCGAGCGTCTGTGCGGGGTCCATGCGCCACACGGCGGCGAGCGACCAGACGACGAACAGCAGCGCGCCCGCCGTCCACCCCCACATCCAGCCCACCGGCGGTGGCGCCACCAGACCGACGGCCAGACCGAGCGCCAACGCCAGGACCACGCGCACCAGCGCGGGCACGGGACGGACGAACCCGCTTGGCTTCTCCATGGTCGCGAATCTACTCCCGGCCCGGGCAGGGCCCTACCATTCAGCCATGGCCGACCTGCCCGTCCTCGACGCCCTCGACCAGCGCATCCTGGGGGCCCTGTTGGAGAAGCAACGCACGGTCCCGGCGTCCTACCCCTTGTCGCTGAACGCACTGAAGTCGGCGTGCAACCAGACGACCAGTCGGGAGCCGGTCACCCACCACGACGACGCCACGCTCGAGGAGCGCTGCCGCGACCTCAAGCAGCGCGGGCTGCTCCGGGTCGTGTGGGCCGGCAAGGGCTCGCGGGTGCTGAAGTACCACCAACTGCTCGAAGAGCACCTGGGCCTCGACGACGAGGCCGTGGCCCTCCTCACCGTGCTGCTCCTCCGCGGCGAGCAGACCGCCGGCGAGCTGCGCACCCGCACCGAACGCCTCCACCCCTTCTCCGACAAGGACGCCGCCGAGGCCGCCCTGCGCAGCCTGGCCACGGCCGAGCCCCCGCTCGTGCGCGAGCTCGACCGGCGTCCCGGCGAGAAGGACCGCCGCTGGGTCCACCTCCTCGGGCCCGTCCCGACCGCCGAGGCCGCCCCGGCCGCCCTTGTTGACCGCGAGTCGGTGCTCGCCGAAGGCCCCCAGGCGCGCGACGCGAAAGTGATCGCCGCCTACGACACGATCGCTGCGACCTACGCGGGCGACCCGAGCTCGGAGGTGCGGCACCCCTTCGAGGCGTGGCTGCTCGACGAGGTGCCCGGCCTGGCGGAGGACTTCCCGGTCGCCGACCTGGGTTGCGGCCCCGGCCACGTTGCGGCCCGCTTGGTCGATGCCGGCGCCGAGGTAGTGGCCTTCGACCCGTCCCCGGCCATGGTCGCTGCCGCGCGCGCCGCCCACCCCGAACTGGAGGTGCAGCAGGCGAGCCTCGCCCAGCTGATGCGGCCGCGCACGGCCGAGGCCTGGGGCGTCGTCGTCGCCTGGTACTCGCTCATCCACCTCGCGGCCTCAGAGCTACCGGACGCCCTGGCCGCCCTCGCCCGCACGGTCCGGGTGGGCGGCTGGGTGCTCGTGGCACTCCACGCGGGGGAGGGGGTCGTTCACGCGGACGAGTGGCTCGGGCATCCCGTCGACCTGGACGTCGTCCTGCACGACCGGCGGCACGTCGTGGCGGCCGCCGAGTCGGCGGGACTGACCGTCCTGGAGTCCTACACGCGAGGCGCGTTGCGCCCACCCCACGGCACCGAGCAGTTCGACCGCCTCTACGTCCTGGCTCGACGTGACGCCTGACCCCGACGCTCAGGGACGCGCCTCGTTCGGGCCGCCCGACACGTCGTCGAGCGCGGCGGCGATCTCGGGGGGCAGGGTCATGGACTCGGCCTCCACGTAAGGGGCCAACTGGGCGGCCGTCCGGGCACCGAGCAGGGGGGCGGTGACGCCGGGGGCATCGCGCACCCACAGCCAAGCGACCTGCAGTGGTGTCACCCCGAGCCCGTCGGCGGCCTTGGCGACCGCCTCCACCACGGCACGCGACCGGGATTCGAGGTAGGGCTCGACGTACCACCCGAAGTGCGCGGACGCCGCCCGTGAGTCGCGCGGCACCCCGCTGCGGTACTTGCCGGTGAGCACCCCGCGCCCCATGGGCGACCAGGGGAAGAAGCCCATCTCGAAGTGCCGCAGCGCCGGGAGCACCTCCACCTCGGCGCGACGGGCGAGCAGCGAGTACTCGACCTGGTTGCTGACCAGGTGGGCCCGACCCGGGAAGGCCGACTGCCACGTGGCCGCCGCGGCGGTCTGCCAGCCGACGAAGTTCGAGACGCCCGCGTAGCGGACGACCCCGGTGGTCACCGCGTGGTCGAGCGCCGCGAGGGTCTCCTCGAGCGGGGCCGTGCCCCAGGCATGCACCTGCCACACGTCGACGTGGTCGGTGCCGAGCCGGCGCAGGGAGTCGTGCAGATCGTCGAGCAGCACCCGCCGCGAGGTGTCGACCACCCGCACCCCGTCGCGGAACGAGAAGCCGGCCTTGGTCGCGATCACCACGTCGTCGCGGTGCACGTCCGAACGGAGGAGCTTCCCGATCATCGTCTCGGCGGCACCGCGCGAGTAGGCGGGGGCGGTGTCCACCAGGTCACCGCCGACGTCCACGAAGGCGCGCAGCAGGGCCCGGGCGTCGTCGAGGCGCGTGTCGCGGCCCCACGTCATGGTGCCGAGCCCGAGGCGTCCGACGCTCAGGCCGCTGCTGCCGACGTTGCGCCGTTCCATGCCGGCCACCCTAGCTAGACCGGCGAGATGACGTTGCCGAGCAGCAACCCGCCGATGACGAGGCCCACCACCACGCGGTAGATCACGAACGCGGTGAAGTCGTTGGTCGACACGAACTTGAGCAGCCACGCGATCGAGGCGTACGCGACCACGAACGAGACGATGATGCCGATGATCGTCGCCACCCAGCCCACGCCGCCCGGAGCGGAGATGTCGGACGCCGACGACACGGCTTGGTACGTGCCCGCAGCCACCAGCGTCGGGATGCCCAGGAAGAAGGACATGCGGGTCGCCGTCACGCGGTCGATGCCCAGGAACAGGCCACCGGTGATGGTCGCGCCCGAGCGGCTCACGCCCGGCACGAGCGACAGGCACTGGATGAGGCCGAGGATCAGGCCGTCCTTCCAGGTGATGGAGTCCTCGCCGCGGTTCTGCTTGCCGACCCGGTCGCCGATGAACATGGGGATGCTCCACAGGATCAGGCCGCCGACCACGAACCACAGGCTGCGCAGGGGGCCCTCGATGAGGTCCTTCAGCGCCAGCGCGACGACGGCGGTGACGGCGAAGCCCACGATGACGGCCCAGCCGAGCTGGTAGTCGGGCCCGCGGCGCTCCTTGTTGGCGACCCCGGCGAACCAGGCCCCGGCGATGCGGACGATGTCGGACCAGAAGTAGACGATGGAGGCGAGCATGGCGCCGACCTGGATGATCGCCGTGTAGGCGGTCACCGACGGATCGTTGATCTGGAGGCCCATCAGCTTTTCGGCCACCGTCAGGTGCCCGGTCGAGCTGATCGGGAGGAACTCCGTCAAGCCCTCGACGATCCCGAGGATCACCGATTGCCACCACTCCAACATCTGTTCTCCCTCGTCCTGGGCGCCGTCGTCTCGGCGCCTGCGGCCGCCCCAGCGTACCGGTCGGACGCCCCGTTAGGCTGAGCGCCATGAAGGCATGGCCGCTCCCTGACGTCCCCCGTGTGAACCCCGACCCACGGCGTCCGCGCGTGTTCGACTCGGCCACCGGGGAACTGGTGGAGGTCGGCTGCGCAGACGGGCAAGGTGCCCGGCTGTACGTCTGCGGCATCACGCCCTACGACGCGACGCATCTCGGCCACGCCAACACCTACGTCGCGTTCGACCTGCTCGTGCGCACGTGGCGGGACGCCGGCCTCGAGGTCGCCTACACCCAGAACGTCACCGACATCGACGACCCGCTGCTGGAGCGCGCTGAGGCCACCGGGGTCGACTGGGTGGCGCTGGCCGAGGACCAGACCGAGCTGTTCCGCACCGACATGGAGGCGCTGCGCGTCATCCCGCCGCAGGACTACATCGGGGCCGTCGAGTCCATCCCGCTGGTGACCGCACTGATCGAGCGGCTGATCCCGACCGGGCTCGTCTACCAGGTCGACGACGCCGAGCACCCCGACTGGTACTTCGCGTGGAGCGAGGCACCCGACGCCGGGGAGGTCGCCCATCTCGACCGCGAGGCGGCCCTGGCCATCTTCGGTGAGCGCGGCGGCGACCCCGATCGCCCCGGCAAGCGGGACGCCCTCGACTGCCTCGTCTGGCGCCTGGCCCGCGAGGGGGAACCGTCGTGGGATTCGCCGCTGGGACGGGGGCGTCCGGGCTGGCACATCGAGTGCACCGCGATCGCGCAGGCCTACCTCGGCGAGGCGTTCGACGTGCAGGGCGGGGGCTCCGACCTCGTCTTCCCGCACCACGAGATGAGCGCCAGCCAAGGCCGCGCGGCGACCGGCCAGCCGTTCGCGCACGCGTACGTGCACGGCGGCATGGTCGGGTACGAGGGCGAGAAGATGAGCAAGTCCAAGGGCAACCTGGTGCTCGTCTCGAAGCTGCGCGCCGCCGGCGTCGACCCGATGGCGATCCGGCTGGTGCTGCTCGACCACCACTACCGCGACGACTGGGAGTACACCGACGCCGACCTCACCCGGGCCCAGGAGCGGCTGGCACGGTGGCGGTCGGTCGCCAACAACCCCACCGCCTTCCCGGCGGGGGAGACGGTGCAGACGATCCGGGACGCCCTCCGCAACGACCTCGACGCCCCGGCCGCCCTGCGGGCCGTGGACGCGTGGGTGGCGGCGTCCGAGTCGGTCGAGACCGACGAGACGGAGTCGGTGGACGCCGGGCTGACCCCCGTGGCCGCCGTGCTGGGCGTCAAGGGCCGAACCGG
>CALMPQ010000334.1 GCA_937872005.1 uncultured Propioniciclava sp. | reverse complement strand
CCCTGGGCATCGCCTTCGCCGGCACGTGGTTCGCCCACAAGTACCCCGAGCGCCGCGCCCAGATGCGCCTGCTGTTCGACGCCGCGCTGAGCGCCCAGACCCCCGATAACCGGTTCGACATCTACAGCAGGTTCCTGGGTCGCGAGGAGCGCTACCAGTTCCCCGAGCCGTACGCCTCCCACGTCGTCGGCAGCCTCGACTACGACCGGATGCTGTCGGCCTACCGCTCCTACAAGGTGTTCCTCAACGTGAACACCGTGACGACCTCGCCCAGCATGATGGCTCGCCGCGTGCTCGAGCTGGTCGCCTGCGGGACGCCCGTCGTCTCGACCCCCGCCCCCTCACTCTCCCGCTTCCTGGGCGACGGGATCATCCAGGTCTCGGAACCCGCGCAGGCGGAGGAGGCGGTGCGTGCCCTGGTCGCCGACCCGGACCTGCGGGCCCGGCTGGTGCACCGGGGCCAGCGCGAGCTGTGGCGCGCCCACACGTATGCACACCGGGTGGACACCGTCCTGTCGTCGCTGGGAATCGACCACGAACCGACGCGGCTCCCCTCGGCGTCCGTGATCGTGTCGACGGTGCGCCCCCATCGGCTCGACCATCTGCTGGACCGGGTCGCCGCCCAGCGCGACGTCGACCTCGAGCTGCTGGTGGCCACCCACGGCTTCGAAGCCCCCGACCTGGTTGCGCGCGCCCGCGAACGCGGCCTCGACCGCATCACCGTCGTGCCGATGCCCACCGAAGCGGCCCTCGGGGACTGCCTGAACGCCCTCGTCGAGCGTGCATTGGGCGAGGTGTGCTCGAAGATGGACGACGACGACTGGTACGGCCCCGACTACCTCGCCGACCTGCTGCGGGCCATGCGGTACGCGGAGGCGGACGTGGTCGGCAAGCACTGCCGGTTCGTGCACCTCGCCGCCCGCGACCTCACCGTGCTGGTGCAGGAGCCCAACGAGCACCGGTACACCGACTTCGTGGCCGGGCCGACGCTAACCGCGCGGCGCGAGGTGCTGCGCGCCATCCCGTTCCTGTCGGTCAGCCGGGGCGAGGACACGACCTTCCTCAGTCGCGCCGTGGACGCCCGCCTGCGGGTGTACGCCGCCGACCGGTTCAACTTCGTGCAGGAACGCTCGGGGCGCCCCGAGGACCACACGTGGACGGAGGACGACGAGGTCTTCCTGCGCGGTGGGACGCCGTGCCCCCCGCTCGCCTGGGACCCCGAACGGCCCTGATGGGCCGTCAGCCCCGACGGTCGCGGACGGTGGCCGCCAGGACGTCCTCGAACACATGGCTCAGGTCCTCGGGGGTCAGGTGCTTGCGCACCCAGAACCGCCCACCGAGGGGGATGTGGAGCCGCCCCCGGTCGGCGGCGAGGTCGTGCCACAGCCGGGCGAGGCCGTCGACATCCTCGGGAGGGACGACGTCGCCGGCGCCGTAGTGCTGGATCAGGTCCGCTGTCTCACCGGCCACGCTGGCGGTGATGTGGCGGCCGGTCAGCAGCGCCTCGTAGAGCTTCGACGGGACCGTGTCCTTCATCGACTCCCAGTCGCGCAGGATGACCAGCACCGAATCGGCCCACCGGTAGTGGTCGAGCACCTCGTAGGTCGGGATGCGCTCGAAGAACGCGACCGGCGCGTCCTCCTGCCGGGCGATCTTGCGGACGGCGTCCCACTGCGGCCCGGAGCCCACGATGCGCAGGACGACATTGGTGCCCTCCCGCTTCGCCCGCGCGGCTGCGCGGATCGCGGTGGCCAGGAGTTGGGCCCGCCCGACGTTGCCCATGTAGAGGATGCGCAGCTCGTCGGACTCCTCGGCCACGCGGGGCAGCGGGTAGGGCCAGGGCTTGGCCGACGTGTTGCGCACGACCTCCACCCGCTTGATGCCCTGGGCCCGCAGGCGGATGGCGAGGCGTTCGGTGGTGACGACCA
>CALMPQ010000333.1 GCA_937872005.1 uncultured Propioniciclava sp. | reverse complement strand
TTGACGACCTCAAACAAGCCAGCTCAAGGCACTAAGCCGCTTGACCCAACTCAGGTTGGAAGACGAAGCCGAGCGCGACGCCCAGCAGCAGGCCGGTGAAGATCATGGGTATTCTCCTGATGAATGAGGGAGGGAAGAAAGGCACAGCAATGCCGCGAAAGGGCATGGGAATGCAATTCTTTGCCATTCACCGGGCGTGAATGTGCGCCG
Organism: uncultured Propioniciclava sp.; assembly: GCA_937872005.1. Lineage (GTDB taxonomy): Bacteria > Actinomycetota > Actinomycetes > Propionibacteriales > Propionibacteriaceae > Propioniciclava. The sequence goes on along the minus strand of CALMPQ010000333.1, from coordinate 6,223 downwards.
CATGCAGAAGGGGTTCGGTGCGAGGTGGGCGCGGGGCGTCCGGGTGGCGGGGCCGTCAGCGACGACGGCTCACGCGGTGAGCGTCAGGCGCGACAACAACACGGACAGGCAGCAACACACATGCCGCGCGCGATGGGCGCGGTGTGGGCCTGGCGGGAGTCCGCGTGTCGGGTCATGAGGAGGATTTCCTTGCCTGTTGGGCACGAGGCCCGTCGATCAGTTGGTGCAAAGCTAAACCAATATTCTTGATTCGACAAATGTCGTCTCACAATTCGGTCCGCGCGCTTGCGCGCACTGCCCCAACCCCGCGAGTACGCTGGGGGACGCCCGAGCCCCAGGACACGAGGAGACGAGATGCTGCACCGACGCCGACTGGCGGCCGCGGGGCTCGCCCTCGCCACCCTCGTCAGCGTTGCCGCGTGCTCCACCGAGACGGTCACCACGGGCGAGCGGCCCCACAAGCCCGCCGCCGCGTCCACCCAGGCCCGGACGCCGAACGCCGAGCCGCCGGCCATCCGGCTCACCGAGATCCCAGGCTACGCGCCGCCGCGCGGGACCGGCGAGGCGAACGTGTTCGAGCGCAACATGACCGACTCCCCCGGCACGTTCTCGTGGTCGGTGGTCGACGAGGCCGGCGACCCGGTGGCGTATCGCAGCCGCGAGCAGGTGGTCTTCGGCGACCCCGAGACGTACAACCAGATTCCGGGTGTGCTGACGTTCCGGGGCAACAACCACCGCACGGGCGGCGCGTGGGGCACGGCGCAGGTCACCGAGCAGAAGCTGTCGATCGAGTGGACCAAGCAGATCGGCGAGATCCGCGGCGAGGGCTCCTACTGGCCCGGCGCGGGCTGGACCGGCCAGCCCCTGCTCGTGCAGTGGCCGCGCGAGACCAAGGTCGCCATGGGCCTCGATGCCAAGTTCGTCGACGACGACAACTTCGTCGAGGTGATCTACCCGGTCTTCGAGGGCAAGATCCACCGGCTCGACCTCAAGACCGGCGAGCCCACCAAGCCGCCGATCGAGGTGGGCTGGGGATTCAAGGGCACGGCGTCCGTGGACCCGCGCGGCTACCCGCTGCTGTACGCGGGGCAGGGACTCAACGACACCAACGGCACCGTGGGGCCGTGGCGCTACCGCGTGTTCGACCTGATCCAGAACAAGGAGGTCTGGCACCTGTCGGGCCTGGACCCGGCGGCCCCGAGGCAGGACTGGGGGGCGTTCGACTCCTCGGCGCTGGTGAACGCCAAGACCGACACGCTCATCGCGCCAGCCGAGAACGGGCTGATCTACAAGATCAAGCTCAACTCCGAGTACGACGCTGCGGCCAAGACGGTCTCGGTCAAGCCCGAGGTGACGCGCCTGCGCTACAACGCGCCCGGCAACGAGAAGTACGGCATCGAGAACTCGGCGGTGGCCTACCGCAACCTGATGTTCGCCGCCGACAACGAGGGCAAGCTCTTCAGCTGGGACGCCACCACCCTCGAGATGCTCTGGATGCGCGAGGTCGAGGACGACACCGACGCCTCCCTCGTGCTCGAGGAGACCGCCGACGGCGTGTTCCTCTACACGGGCAACGAGGTCGACTCACGTAAGCAGGCCACGGGTGACCTGGTCACGAACATCCGCAAGATCGACGCGCTGACCGGCAAGCAGGTCTGGCAGTACGACATCCCCGCCTACTACACCGGCATCAACGGCGGCGTCCTGGCCACCCCCGTGCTGGGCCGCGGGGCGATCGCCGACCTGGTGATCTTCAACGTCTCGCGCACCACGGCCCCGCGCGAAGGTGATCTCGTGGCGCTCGACAAGGCGACCGGCAAGGTCGTGTGGCGGCGCCACCTGGGCAACTACTCCTGGAGTTCGCCCAACCTGATCACCTCGACCGACGGTCGCCTCTACGGCGTGCTGGCCGACTCCGATGGCGTGATGCACCTGTTCGACCCCGAGACCGGCGAGGACATCTCCACCGTCAGCCTCGGCAAGAACGTCGAGGCCACCCCGTCGGTCTTCGGCGACATGCTCGTCGTGGCGTCCTACGACCGCAACATCTACGGCATCCGCATCAGCTGAACCCGTCGGCGATCGCCTGCACCTTCGCGACGTGGGCCAGCCAACCCCCGTCGGGCTCGCCCATGTTCGTGTTGGACGCCCTCAGCCCGGCAGCGCCGTCGATCGCCTCGACCGCCGACTCGGACGCCGCGGCGTACAGGTCGCTGTTCGGGTCGGTGTCGTCGTACGCGGGCATCGGGATGCCGTGCTCACGACCCAAGCACGGACCGAAGTACTCCGCCTCCACGGACGCGCAGTGCTTGACCAGGCCGAGCAGGCTCGTACCCGTCGGCGTCCGTGGTAGGCGGACTTCGCGTTCGGAGAGACCCTCGGTCTTCCAGATCAGCGCCTCGCGGGTGGCACGGAGGTACCGCGTGTAGATGTCCTTCTCGTCCATGTGTCCAGCATGACGGGCGCGGCCGACATTTACGATGGCCCCCATGAGCGCTCCGCAGCACCCCGACCTGACGGCGGCGCTCGGCCCCCTCGGCGAGTCTCTGCCCGAACTCGCGGTGTCCACGTGCGACCAGATCTACGCCGAACTCGACTCCTACGTCGACATTCCCTCCGACGCGCTGACCGCAGCGGTGAACCGCAACCTGCGCACCGCCATGGACGCCCTGCGCTCCGGGCTGGTCCCCCACCCGGCCCATCTCGACGGCGCCGCCCAGACGGCGCGCGAGCGCTTCGAGGCCGGGGTGCCCGTGGAGGAGATCGTGCGCGGCTTCCGCATCTCGATCGCGCTGATCCACGAGCGATTCGTCGACCTCGCGGTCACCCTGGGCCTGACCGCCGAGGCCACCGTGGCGGGTGTGCGGCTCATGTGGGGCGTGGCTGACGCCTTCACCACGCGCATCATCACCGAGTACCACGCGCTCGAGGTCGACACCGCCCTGCGCGACGCGCAGCGTCGCGTCACTGCCGTCCGCGCCCTGCTCGCTGGCGAGGACGTCGACGACGTCACCCTCGCCGAGCTGGACGCCGCCGCCCCGTACGCCGCCATCCGGTGCGAGGTCGACGACGAGGCGTCTGCAGAGGGCTTGCGACGACGGCTGGAGGAGGCTGGGTCCCTGCCGTCGTCGGCAGCGTTGGTGGTCGTCGATGCCGGGCAGTGCCGGGGCCTGGTCGCGCGGCGTCCGGAGGTGGCCGAGGCGGTCGGGATCGGGCCGTTCGGCCGACTCGACGACCTGCCCCGCTCCGACCGCGTGGCCCGGCAGTCGTTGCGACTGGCCCGCCGCCTGGGCAGGAGCGGCCCCCAGGGCATCGAGGAGCTGGGCTGGCGCCTCGCCGCCGCCGGACGCCCCGACGTGGGGCAGCACTACGCCGACATGTTCCTCACCCCGCTGGACGCCGAGGGTGACTTCGGCGGCGAACTGAAGGCCGCCGTCCGGGCCTGGTTGGCGAACGGCCGCAGCATCCCGCGAGCAGCTGGGGCGCTGCGCGTGCACGTCAACACGGTGCGCTACCGGCTGAGCCGGTTCACCGACCTGACCGGCTGCGACCTCGACGACCCCGACGACCTCGTGGGAGTGACGTGGGCCCTGGAGTTGGGCGCGCCGGAACAGGGCTGAGTCACGCGGCGCGAAGCCAGCTGAAGTCAGCCCTGACCGGAGTCTTCCGGTGTGCGCCCTGCGGGAGCGGCGCCCGGGTGAGACGGGCCTGCCCAGCCGGTGTCCTGAACGACACCGGCGCGAACGGCCCCGGGCGAGGGAGGGTTTTCACCCCGGCGCCTGCTTGGCGTAGTTGCAGGCCTCGCACAACCCTTCGCCGTTGGCGTAGGCGGTCTTGCCACCATCCTCAACCGGAACGATGTGGTCGATCTGCCGGATCGGCGCATCACACCACGGCATGCGACAGGTCTGGTCGCGCGCCTCGATGAGGGAGGCGAGCCCGGACGGGAACCTGCGCGAGCGCGAGTCGAGGCCGACCAGTTCGCCGCTGTCGGGCTTTTTGGTAGAGGCGGCGCAGCCACGACTCCGTTTCCTGGCCAGCGGCGCGAGCGATGAGGTCACGAGCCAAGCCGGCGCTCATCGGACCGAATCCGGGCACCGTCGCAGGGTCAGACCCACGCCCGAACAGGCTGTCCTCGCGGGAGTGCTGGTGCTGGGGATGGTGGCGCTGGCGGTCGGCCCGATGCAGGAGTTCTGGCGCAACAGAACAGCCACCGAGCTGGCCCACAACTGGGGCGTCACGGTACCCACCGGGCTGGTGGCGGTCGAGTCGCACTCCGAGCCGAGCTTCCAGGGTGACGGGTACCGGATCAAGGTGTTCCGGGCCCCAGCTGCGATCGCGCTCGACGGCACGGTCTTCGAGGTGGCCCAGATGGCCGACGTGCCCCTGACGGACCGGGAACGGGACCTGGTCGCCCGGGCGACCGAGACCCTCCAACCGGCAACCCGCCTCGACCCCTCCAGCCACGCGTTGAAGAAGCGGCTGGTCCACAAAACCGACCACTGGACCGACCACGAGTTCATGCTCATCGTGTTCGATGCCGGGACCGAGCTCTTCCACGTCTTCGAGAGCCACCTGTGAGCCTGACCCTCACGTCGATGTGGGGAGCGGACCTCCACCCGCCCGGATGCCGGGGCATCCTATTGTAGATTTGCACAACAACAAGTGCGCTTTTCTGGACACCCCTCCGTAGAATGCCTCACCCCTAGACAGCTACGGTGCGTAGTGACGCGTGCGCTTGGAGAACCGGACGATGAAGCCGGCCCGGGCACGCACAACCAGAAAGGGCAATGATGGCCAAAGTCATCGACGACATCGCGCCCGTGCTGACCGAGACCCTGCGTGACGGCATGACCATCGCCGTCGGTGGGTTCGGGCTGTGCGGCATCCCGACCGACCTGATCAAGGTCGTCCGGGACTCGGGGGTCAAGGACCTCACGATCGTCTCCAACAACCTCGGCATCGACGGCAAGGGGCTCGGCCTCCTGCTGGAGAACAACCAGATCAAGAAGGTGCTCGCCAGTTACGTCGGTGAGAACAACCTGTTCATGCAGCAGTTCATCAGTGGCGAGCTCGACGTCGAGTTCGTGCCGCAGGGCACGCTCGCCGAGCGCATGCGCGCGGGCGGCTCGGGCATCCCGGCGTTCTACACCGCGACCGGTGTGGGCACCGAGGTCGCCGAGGGCAAGCCGACCGCGGACTTTGACGGCCGCACCTACGTGCTCGAGCGCGCCATCGTCGCCGACATCGCCCTCGTGCACGCGCACACCGCCGACACGACCGGCAACGTCGTCTACCGGCGCACCGCCCGCAACTTCAACCCGGTGGTCGCCATGTGCGGCGAGGTCACCTTCGTCGAGGCCGAGAACATCGTGGACGCCGGCGCCATCGACCCCGACGACGTGCACACTCCCGGCGTGTACGTGCACCACGTCACGCGCGCCGTCTCCCCCACCGACATCGAGCAGCGGACCGTGCGCCCGCGGCCTGGGGTTTCGACGGGCTCAACCAACGACTCGAAGGAGGCCTGACCATGGCCTGGACCCGTGACGAGATGGCCGCCATCGCGGCCTCCGAACTGAAGGACGGCGACTACGTCAACCTCGGCATCGGCATGCCGACGCTGGTCGCCAACAACCTGCCCGAGGGCGTGACCGTCCACCTGCAGTCCGAGAACGGCATCCTGGGCATGGGGCCGTTCCCGTACGAGGGCGACGAGGACCCCGACCTGATCAACGCCGGCAAGCAGACCGTCACGCTGCTGCCGGGCGCGGCGATCTTCGACTCCTCGACGAGTTTCGGCATGATCCGCGGCGGCAAGATGGCCGCGGCCATCCTCGGCGCCATGCAGGTCGCCGGCAACGGTGACCTCGCCAACTGGCAGATCCCCGGCAAGCTCGTGAAGGGCATGGGCGGCGCCATGGACCTGGTCGCCGGCACCCGCCGCGTCATCGTCATGACCGACCACTGCGACAAGTACGGCAAGACCAAGATCGTCAACGAGTGCACCCTGCCGCTCACCGGCGTGGGCGTCGTCGACCGCATCATCACCGACCTGGCCGTGTTCGACGTGACCGAGAACGGGCTGGTCCTGCGCCAGGTCGCCCCCGGCCACACCGAGGACGAGATCCGCGAGAAGACCGACCCGGCCTTCACCACCGAGCTCGCCTGACCCTCACCCCTGCTTCACCGTCCTCCCGGACGCCGTGGGCCCGGCCCCGAC
>CALMPQ010000332.1 GCA_937872005.1 uncultured Propioniciclava sp. | reverse complement strand
TGCACCACCAGCACCGGGACGCCGACGGGTGTCAGCTCCCCGAGCCGCGTCTGGGCGGGCTTTCCCGGCGGGTGCAGCGGGAAGCTCAGCGCCAGGATCCCCGCCAGCCCGTCGTCCCAGGTGCGACAGGCGATGCGCGCGCCGGCGGACCGGCCGCCGGTCACCAGCGGAAGACCCGGCCAAGCCGCACGCACGGCGTCCACACCGACCAGCCAGGCCGGGTCGGAGGCTGGGGGCCGCGGCCCGGCCGTGCGCCCCGCCACGCGCCAGGGCAGCTCGTAGCGCGCGACGACCCAACCGTGGTCGGGGAGGGCGTCGGCCACCGCGTCGAGGTCGACGGTCCGCACCTGGCCGGAGTGGCCGCCGCCGAGCAGCAGGACGCCGAGGGCCTCGGCGGGCGCCACCACGTGGAGCCGCCCGGGACCGTCCGGCGTGGTCACCTCGACGGTGTCTGCGCGTGTCACGGGCCCATCCTCTCATCCGCTCTCATGTCCGTCTCACGCGGAGCCACCCCCCTTCTGGCACGATGAACCGCATGCCCACCACCGCCCGCCGCGCGCCGACGCGGCGCGGGAGCATCCGGTGGCGGCTGATCCTGGGGGTCATGGGGCTGCTCCTCGTCGTGCTGGGGGTGGTGGGGGGCACCCTCTACACGAGGTGGACGGCAAGGTCGTCGACCTCTCCGCCCGGGAGTTCACCCTGGCCGAGACGTTCCTGCGCAACCCGGGTCAGGTGCTGAGCCGCGAGCAGTTGCTCTCGAACGTGTGGGGCTACGACTTCGAGCCGGGCTCCAACGTCGTCGACGTGTACGTGCGCTACCTGCGCCGCAAGCTGGGGACCGACCGGTTCGAGACCGTGCGCGGCATGGGTTACCGCCTGGTCTGACCGCTCCGGGTGACGACCTCAGTCGTCGTCGTCGACCTCATCGTCATCGTCGTCGCGGTGGACGGGCTTGGGGACGACCTTCTTGGGCGTCGACGCCTTCGGGGCGGACGCGCGACGCGCTGCCTCGGCCGCGGCGGCGTCGGCTGCGGCCCGCTCCGCGGCGGCGCGGTCGGCGATCACCTGGTCGAGGGCCGCGGCCCACGAGGCGCCCGGCTCCGCGTAGTAGGCGTCGCCGGCGGCCAAGTCCTCGGCCGAGGTGGCCTGCGCGTCCTCCTGCACCGGCTCCTGCGCCGGCTCCTGCGCAGCATCCGCCGGCCCGCCGGCCGGGTCACCCACGACGATGGAGGGTCGCAGGGACCTCGGTTCGGGGGCGGTCACGCCCTGCAGCCCGAGGGCTGCCCCGGCCGCGGCGCTCGCGCCGAGCACCGAGACGGCGATGATGGCGGTCAGCTTGTTGCGCATGGTCCCAGTGAACCCATCCCCGATGAGGGCTCATTGACGCGGGGATGAGAGCTTTCTCATGAGACGAACGGCCAGCCGACGACCATGCCGTCGGGGCGTCCGGGTTCGATGTAGTGTTCCCACCCCATCATCGCGGCGAACGGCTGCTCCGGCATGGCGAGCAGGCCCGCGGCGTCCGGTTGGGAGGCGTGGGCCGCGAGGGCCGCGCGCTTGGCGTCCAGCCACGGCGTGACATCAACGGCCCAGTGCAGCTCGGCCTCGGGGGTGCCGAAGGGGTTGCCGTCGTCCATCGGGGCGTCGACGTCCCACAGCATCTCCTCGGGGATGCCCGCCGCCCGGCCGGCCTCGATGAGGCGGCGGCCGGCGTCCCGGTTCATCGTCGCCTCCAGGTAGCGCGGACGCCCCGCCGCGAGCTCGGCCGCCCGTCGGGTGACCCGGTGCACCTGGACGTGGTCGGGGTGGCCATAGCCGCCATGCCAGTCGTAGCCGACGATGACGTCGGCGTCCTCCTCGTCGAGCACGGCGGCGACTTGGCGGGCCACCTCGTCGACATCGGCCTGCATGAAGGCACCCTCGGCGTGGTTCTGGTCCCAGCCCGTCATGCCCGAGTCGCGGTGGTCGAGCCACACGAGGCGCTGCACCCCCGTGATCGCCGCGGACGCCTCAGCCTCGGCCCGGCGCAACTCGGCCAAGTCGCCCTCGTGGCCCTCGGGCAGGGTGCCGTGGTCGCCGCCGGTGGCGTAGATGATGACGACCCGGTGGCCCTCCTGACTGAGCCGGGTCATGGCCCCGGAGGTGCCGCTGGCCTCATCGTCGGGGTGGGCGTGGACGTACACGATGGTGGACACGATGCTCCATGGTGCCAGACCGCGGGCGTGGCAACCTTGAGGGGTGCAACTGATGTCCCTGACCGCGGGCGACGAACTCCGCCTGCAGCGGCTGCGTCGCATGAAGGCGATCGCGCTGTCCCTGCTCGTGGCGGCGGCGATCGTCTACCTGCTGACGCTGAACCTCGACCACTCAGGGGTCTGGGGCTACGTCAACAGCATGTGCGAGGCCGCCATGGTGGGCGCGCTGGCCGACTGGTTCGCCGTCACGGCGCTGTTTCGGCACCCGCTGGGCATCCCGATCCCCCACACCGCGATCATCCCGCGCAAGAAGGACGAGCTGGCCGGGTCGCTGCAGTCATTCTTCGCCAGCAACTTCCTGACCGAGGAGGTGGTGCGCGAGCGGATCGCCGACGCGGGCCTGTCCCGCAGGCTGGGCGCGTGGCTGCGCGACGAGGCCCACGCCAGGCGGATCGTGGCGGAGGGCGTCCGGGTGGGCAAGGCGCTGCTCGCGCGGGTCAAGGACGACGACGTGCGCGCCCTGGCCGTCGACGTCGTGCTGCCCCGCCTGGACCGCGAGCCCGTTTCGCAGATGACCGGCGCCCTACTGGACGCCATCGTCAAGGACGGCGCCCACAAGGGGTTCGTCGACCTGGTGCTGCGCGAGCTCCACACGTGGCTCACGAAGAACCCGAAGGCGTTCACGGCGATCCTGCACGACCGAGCGCCCAAGTGGTCGCCCCACTTCGTCAACCAGCGCGTCGTGTCGGCGCTGTACTGGCAGGCCCTCGACTGGGTCTCCAAGGTGCGCGACGACCCCGAGCACACCACCCGCAAGGGGCTGGACGACCTCCTGCTGCGCATCGCCGGCGACCTGCAGGCCGACGCCTCGGTGCAGGCCCGCTTCGAGGCGCTCAAGTCGCGCCTGCTCAACCACCCCCAGATCGGCGCCACGGTGGTGTCGCTGTGGGCGCGCGTGCGCGCCTCGCGGAGCTTACTGCTGCGACCTCCGGCCTTCGCCGATCGGACGGTTGGACGCTACGCGTGCGCGCGCTCGCTGAAGCAGGCCAGCTCGACGGTCAGCTCGAGCACCTGCGGGCATTC
>CALMPQ010000331.1 GCA_937872005.1 uncultured Propioniciclava sp. | reverse complement strand
CCGACCTCTACGCCGAGACCACCCCCAACGAGTTCGTCGAGGTCACCTACGCCAGCGGAGCCCGCGAGGTGCTGCACGTCGGTGACTTCGCCTCGGGCGCCATGCTGGCCAACATCGTCGCGCGCGCGAAGAAGGCGGCGATCAAGGAGGTCCTCGACGGCGGCGAGCGCGGGGTGCGCCGTCAGCACGTCCTGGACGCCGTGCGCGCCGAGGTCGAGCAGAACGAGGACCTGCCCAACACCACCAACCCCGACGACTGGGCCAAGCTGTCTGGACGCCGCGGCGAGCGGATCGTCTTCATGCGCACCCTCGCGGGCGGCAGCCGCGGCGGGGGCGTGCGGGCGCTGGAGGCCGGCGAGCGCTAACGCGGGTTGCGCTTGGCCGGGTTGCCGGAGCGGCGGGGGTCCTTGGCCTTCGGGCGGCCGGGCGCACCCGGGCGATTGCGCACGATCAGCCACCGGATGGCGCGCCACCCGATCAGGAAGGCCGCCAACACCAGCGCGGCCACGGCGATGAACGCCGGGTCGGCGGTGTCACCGAGCAGCAGCCGGAACAGGATGCCCAGCACGGTCGTCATCGCCCAGACGAACACCCCGTTGATGAGCGACAGCCCCGAGTGCTTCTTCAGCAGGAACCCGATCCACGCCATCAGCGTGCCGGCGAGGAACGGGAGCGCGGTGCGTTGGATGCCGTCGAAGTCGAGGGCCTCGCTGTGCGAGGCGCGACCGATGATGACGAACACAACCACCAGCGCGAGGTCAGCGATGATCGCGGCGATGCGGCCCATACGGTTTACCCTAGCGGCGCGGTGCGACAATGCCCGCATGCCACTCCTGCTGGGCACCGAGACCGAGTACGGCATCACCGCCCCCGGACGCCCCGACCTCGACGCCCACGCCCTGTCGGCCCTCGTCGTCGAGGCGTGCGGTGTGCCTGCGACCCCCGTCGTCGAGGACTCCCGGCACCGCATGCTCGGCAACGGCGCCCGCTTCTACGTCGACCACGGCCACCCCGAGTACTGCACCCCTGAGACCACCTCGCCAACCGATCTGTTGGCCCACGAACTCGCCGGCGATCGCATCGTCGCCGAGGCGGCTGCCGCGGTCTCGCAGGCACTCGGCGCCCCGGTCCGCGTGTTCAAGAACAACACCGACGGCAAGGGCCAGAGCTACGGCTACCACGAGAACTACCTGCTGCATCGCGCGACCCCGTGGGAGGCCATCGAGGCGGCGCTGCCCACCGTGCTCGTCACCCGCGTCGTCCTCGCCGGGGCCGGACGCGTCGGACTCGGCCCGGCCTCCACCCACCCCGGGTACCAACTCTCCCAGCGCGCTGACTTCTTCGCACGCGTGAGTGGCCTCGATACCACCCAGAACCGCGGCATCGTCAACACCCGCGACGAGCCCCACGCGCTGCCCCGGGACTGGCGCCGCCTCCACGTCATCGCAGGCGATGCCACCCGCAGCCCCTTCGCGACGTGGCTGAAGGTCGGCGTCCTCGGCCTGTGTCTGGGCGCGCTCGAGGCCGGCCTGCTGCCGACCGTTGCCCTCGCCGACCCGGTGGACGCCCTCCGCACCGTCAGCCGCGACCTCACCCTGGCCGCCCCGCTGACACTCACCGAGGGCACGACCGCCACCGCCATCGGCGTCCAAGAGCGCCTCCGCGACGCCGCCACGACCTTCGCCGAACGCGAGCCCTTCCCCGAGGCGTTCGAACTCCTCACCGGCTGGACCCAAGCCCTCGACGACCTGCGCACCGACCCGCAGCGCACCGCCGACCGGCTCGACTGGGCGGCCAAGCTCGCCCTGCTCAACGGATACCGCACCCGCGACGACCTCGGCTGGGAGCACCCCAAGCTCGCCCAGGTCGACCTCGCCTGGGCCGAGCTGGGGGAGCGCTCGCTCGTCACCCGCCTCCAAACCGCCGGACGACTGGCCCCCGGCCCCCACGCAGCCACCATCGAGCGCGCCCTGACGACCCCGCCCGCCGACACCCGGGCGCACACCCGTGGCACCTGGGTGGCTGAGCACGCCGAGCACGTCATCGCCGTCGGCTGGGACTCCCTCCTCGTCCGCGGCTCGGCCAAGGCCCTGCACACCCTCCGGATGCCCGACCCGTTCCGGCACACGGCGGTGGAGACCGAGGCCGGGGTGAGCGCCGATAGACTCATCCGAGGCCACGACCGGAGGGAACCATGAGCGAACGCATCCAACGCCAGCGCACGGCGTCGGTGCAGCGCGCCGAGGAGGCCCCGCTCGTGGTCAAGCAGGCCCAGACCGACGACCTCGACGCCCTGCTCGACGAGATCGACCTTGTCCTCGAGTCCGACGCGGAGGCCTACGTGAAGGGCTTCGTGCAGAAGGGCGGCCAGTGATCCACGTCACACTCGGTCCCGCCCTCGTGATCGGGACCGGCCTGGTCGGCGCGTCCGTCGCCATGGCGCTCACCCGCGCCGGCGTCCCGGTGCACCTGGAGGACAAGCG
>CALMPQ010000330.1 GCA_937872005.1 uncultured Propioniciclava sp. | reverse complement strand
CACCGAGGCCCAGATCGAGGGTGGTGGCCTGAAGATCACCACCACGATCGACAAGCGCCTGCAGGACGCCGCGATCACGGCGTCCGCCAACATGGCTGAGCGCATCGCCAAGAACTCCCGCGAGAAGGACCCGCTCTGGTACCACCCGGCGTTGGCTTCGGTCGACACCACGACCGGCGCGATCCTCGCGATGTACAACGGCCCGGACGCCGTGACCGACGCGATCGCGTGGGCCGAGACGCCCCGCCCGACGGGGTCGACCTTCAAGCCGTGGGCGCTCGTCGCGGCGCTGCGCGACGGCGCCACCCTCAACACGCGCTTCAACGGCAACAACAAGATGCGCGTCAACGGCAAGGACGTCTCCAACGCCGGCGGTGGCAACTACGGGTCGATCACGCTGCAGGACATGACCACCAAGTCGGTCAACACCGCGTACGTCGACCTCGTCCAGCAGATGGATGACGGGCAGGCCAAGGTCGCCCAGGCCGCGGTCGACGCCGGGGCGCTGCCGAACGTCGAGGCCGCGGGCAACCTGGCCCCGACCATCCCCCTCGGGTACTCCGAGGTCAGCCCGCTGAATGCCGCCCGCGGCCTCGCCACGCTGGTGAACGAGGGCAAGCGCAGCAACACCCACATCGTCGCCGAGGTGCTGGACGCCCAGGGTCAGGTCGTCTACCAGCCCACCATCGTCCAGGACCAGACCATCGAGCCGGACGTGGCGCAGAACGCCACCTTCGCCCTGACCAAGGTCGTCGAGGACGGAACCGCCCGCGGCGTCCGGAACCTGGGCTACCCGGTGGCCGGCAAGACCGGGACGTACTACGACGGCCAGACCCGCGCCACGTGGTTCATCGGTGCCACGAAGCAGATCTCGACGGCCGTGGTGCTGACCGGTGGCGACGGCTTCAGCGACCTCGGGGGCAACGTCTACGGGTCGACCTACACCGCCCCGGGCTGGCTCGAGTTCATGCGCGTGGCGATGGAGGGCAAGGAGAAGATCTCCTTCCCCGGTGCGACGCGGATGCGGGACTCGGGCAAGTTCTCGTCCCCGCCGACCCCGGCGTCCGCCCCGACAGCCGAGGCGACGCCGGAGCCGACTCCCGAACCGACACCGGAGCCGACCCCCGAAGCCACTCCGGAGCCGACGGCCCAACCGTCGCCGAAGCCGACGGCCCAGCCGACACCGCAGCCCACGGCCACCTCGACCCCCGAGCCCACGCCGACCAAGGGCAACAACGGGCGGGGTCGTGAGTCGGCGGGGCCGCCCCGCAACAACGAGGGCTGACCGCTTCCCCGACCCGCTCCAGGAAAGGGAGTGACCGTGGCCCGCAGCGTGCGGCGTCCGGCCGACGACACCTTGCTGATCGTGCAGGTGTGGTTGGTGACGCGTCTGTCGTTCGCGATCATCGCTGTCTGGCTGGCGGTGGCCGAACGCCGCAGCCTCGCCGCGATCGTCTCCCAGTGGGACGTCAACCACTTCCTGCTCATCGCCCGTGAGGGGTACGCCGACCCGGAGGAGATGGCGTTCTTCCCCGGCTGGCCGCTGGTGCTCCGGGGCTTCACCGAACTCGGCCTGAGTCCGGTGCTGTGGGGTTCGCTGGTGGCGCTGGCCTGCTCGCTCGTGGCCGCGTTTGCGCTGCGCCGCATCGGTGGCCGCTGGGCGGCCATCGCCTGGCTGCTCGCCCCCACCGCGGTCTTCACCGCCGTGCCCTATACCGAGTCCCCGTTCGTGGCCGCAGCCTTCTGGTCCTGGGAGCGCGCCACGCAGCGCCGTTGGGGCCAGGCGGCCGTTCTGGCCGCGCTGGCGTGCACCCTGCGCGTCTCGGGCCTGTTCCTCATCGGTGCGTTGGTGATCCTTGCCCTCACGCAGGGACGCCGTCCCTCGCGTCGGCGTGGGGTGCAGGACGGCGGCCTGGTGCCGCGTCTCGCCTGGCTGCTCCTGCCGACGGCCGTGCTGGCCGCCTATGTGGTCTACCTGCACGGCCTCACCGGCTCATGGACGGCTTGGTTCGCCGCCCAGGAGGCCGGCTGGGACCGTGGCTTCCACTGGCCGTGGGAGGCGTTGCGCAACCACTGGGACACCCTGTGGCGCCCCAACGCCGACCACCCGGAGTGGCCCTGGTTGTTCCGCGCCGAACTCGTCTCGTGGGTCATCGGCCTCGTGGTCGCCTTCATCGCCCTCTTCCGCCGTCGCGTCGCCGAGGCGGCGTGGGTGGCCGTGCAGGTGCTGGCCTTCTCGCTGTCCTACTGGCTGATGAGCGTGAACCGCGCCGTCCTGCTGTGGTTCCCGCTGTGGCGGCTGGTGGGCGAGTTCGTCGAGGCCCGACGCGGCAGCCCGGGGTGGCAGATCGTCGGCTGGGTGGTGGCCGTCGTGGCGGTGGTCGTCCAGTGCGCCTGGGCGTGGCTGTTCTTCACCGGCCGCTGGTCGAGCTGACCCCGACGACGCTGCCGATCAGCGCGGCCCGCCGAAGTCGAGGCCCGGGAGCGGCCTGGCCGCGTCGGCCACCACCAGGCGCTCGCCGACCTCCAGGCCTTCGACCACCTGGGCGTGCGTGTCGCCGATGGTGCCGAGCTTGACCGGCATCTCCACCGGCTCGTCGCCCTGGAGCTTGCGCACCATGCCGTCGGTGCCGCTGCGGGTCACCGCGGACAGCGGCACCACGACCACGTCGGACGCGCTGCTCACCCCGATCTCGACGCTCGCCGACGACCCGCCCGCGAGTTGGTCGGCGTTCGAGCCGCTCGCCAGGATCGTGACCGGGAAGGAACCCATCGCGTTCGGCACGAGCGCCTTGCTGGCCACCGTCGCGGTGGCCTCGACCCCTCCCGCAGCGCGGACGGTCGCGGGCTGGCCCGGTTGCACCGCCAGGAACGACGAGGCCGGGATCGCGATCGTCACTGTCACCGAACCGGGAGCGGTCACGACGGCACGATCGGTCGGGTTCGCGGTGGCCCCGGCGCTCCAGGGCAGGGCCGACAGGGTGCCGGCCATGGGCGCGCGCATGGTGGCCGCCTCGACCTCCTCCTGGGCGGACGCCAACTCCCGCCGCGCCTTCGCGAGGGCGACCTCGGCCTGGACGATCGCCGAACGGTTGGCACTCGCCTGGGGCGCCTCGCCGCCCCCGCCCATCGGCTCGGACGCCTGCGCGGACACACCGCCGACGCCGGAGGGTGCACCGGCCGCCCCGAAGCCTGACGGCGCGGACTGGGCGCGGGCCACCTGCTGCTGCCAAGCGTCGAGGGCGCGGCCGACCGAGGCGAGCCAGCCCTTCACCTGCTCGATCGCCCCCGCCAGGGCCCCGGTGGCGCCGCCGGCGGCCTCGGGGATGCGGGCGTTCGCCACGCTCGCGGCGGCTTGGGCCTCCGTCACCGCCGCCTGCGCCGCGGCCACCTTCTCGGCGGCGGCCTGGCAGGCCGGCGCGTCCACGGTCGGCTCGGGCGTCGGGCTCGCCGAGGGAGACGGCGTGGCGCTGGGCGAGGGCGTCACCGACGGGGTGGGTTCAGGCGTCCCCTCGACGGCGCCCGGCTCGAGAGTCGGGGTCACCGAGGGGCTGGGCGTCACCGAGGGGCTGGGGGTCACCGAGGAGCTGGGCGTCACCGACGGGCT
>CALMPQ010000329.1 GCA_937872005.1 uncultured Propioniciclava sp. | reverse complement strand
CAACATCTTCGCCAGCGACTTCGCCGAGGGCATGGGCGAGTACAACCCGGGCACCCATGTGCAGATCAGCCTGTCGG
This sequence comes from uncultured Propioniciclava sp., assembly GCA_937872005.1. Classification (GTDB taxonomy): domain Bacteria; phylum Actinomycetota; class Actinomycetes; order Propionibacteriales; family Propionibacteriaceae; genus Propioniciclava. Next base: position 6,534 of record CALMPQ010000329.1, on the reverse strand, counting down.
GTGACGAGGGCGATGCGCTTCGCGGCTACTGGGACGCCCTGAGCCAGGGCGGCCAGGTGATCATCCCGCTGCAGAACCAGATGTGGGGCGACGAGTACGGCCAGCTCGTCGACCGGTTCGGCATCGTCTGGCACGTCAACATCGCCGGCTCGGCGGCCTGAGGTCGGGGCGCCTCCTCCCCCGCCGGTCGCCCAGCCCAACCCCTCGACGTGGGCGTCCCGGCGGGGTTACCGTGGACAATCCCGTGAGCGCGAGGAGGCGCCATGACCACCACGACTCGTCCCCAGCAGCCCAACCCCACCGCCCGCGAAGCCCGCAAGGTCGCCGAAGCCGCCCGGGAACAGGCGTGGAGCAAGCCCAGCTTCGGCAAGGAACTCTTCCTCGGACGCCTCCGCCTCGACCTCATCGACCCCTGGCCCTCCCCCACCCCCGAGGACCGGCACCGCGGGGAGGCGTTCCTCGCCAAGGCCCGCGAGGTGGCCGACCGCGTCGACGGACGCCGCATCGAGCGCGAGGCGCGCATCCCCGACGAGACGTTCGCCGAGCTGACCGCGATCGGGGCGTTCGGCATGAAGATCCCCACCGAGTACGGCGGCGTTGGCCTCTCCCACCTGTACTACAACAAGTCCCTCACGCTGTTCGGCTCGGCCAACCCGTCGCTCGGCGCCCTGTTGAGCGCCCACCAGTCGATCGGCGTCCCCCAGCCGGTGAAGATGTTCGGCTCGGCCGAGCAGAAGGAGCGCTTCCTGCCCCGCACGGCGTCCGGGGAGGTGTCGGCCTTCCTGCTGACCGAGCCCGACGTGGGCTCCGACCCCGCCCGCCTCGCCACCAGCGCCGATCCACAGCCCGACGGATCATTCCGCCTCAACGGGGTGAAGCTGTGGGCCACCAACGGAACCGTCGCCGGGCTGTTCGTGGTGATGGCCCGGGTCCCGGCGTCCGAGGATGGCTCGAGCAAGGGCGGCATCACAGCGTTCGTCGTCGAGGCGAACTCCCCCGGCATCACCATCGAGAACCGCAACGCCTTCCTCGGCCTGCGCGGCATCGAGAACGCCGTGGTGCGCTTCCACGACGTCGCCGTCCCGGCCGAGAACGTGCTCACCGGCGTCGGTCGCGGCCTCAAGATCGCCCTGGCCACCCTGAACACCGGTCGACTCTCCCTGCCCGCCATGTGCGTCGGGGCCGCCAAGTGGTGCCTGCACGTCGCGCGGGGTTGGTCGGCCGAGCGCGTCCAGTGGGGACGCCGCATCGGTGACCACGAGGCCATCGCGGCCAAGCTCGCGTTCATGGCGGCGACCACCTACGCGCTGGAGTCCATGCTCGACCTGTCGTGCATGCTCGCTGATGACGAGAGCAACGACATCCGCATCGAGGCGGCCCTGGTGAAGCTGTACACCTCCGAGATGGCTTGGAAGATCGCCGACGACCTCGTCCAGGTCCGCGGCGGCCGCGGCTACGAGACCGCCGAGAGCCTCGAGGCCCGCGGCGAACGGCCCGCCGAGGTCGAGCAGATCCTGCGCGACCTGCGCATCAACCGCATCTTTGAGGGCGCCACCGAGATCATGCACCTCCTCATCGCGCGCGAGGCCGTCGACACCCACCTCGCCGTCGCCGGCGACATCATCGACCCGGACGCCGACCTCGACGCCAAGGCACGCGCCGTGGGCAGGGCGGCCGGGTTCTACGCCGGCTGGCTGCCCACGTTGGTCGCCGGTGCGGGTGTTGTTCCGGGTTCCTACGCCGAGTTCGGGTCGCTGGCCGGACACGTGCGCTGGCTGGAGCGCACCTCACGCCGCCTCGCGCTCAACATCTTCGCCGGCATGGCCCGCTGGCGGGGACGCCTCGAGCACCGACAGGCCTTCCTCGGCCGCGCCGTCGACATCGGCGCCGAGCTGTACGCGATGGCCGCCTGTTGCGTGCGGGCGCGGGCGGAGGTCGACACACACCCCGAGAACGTCGACCTTTCCGACCAGTTCTGCGCCCAGGCGCGGGTGCGGGTCGACGCCCTGTTCAGGGCGTTGTGGCACAACACCGATGCCGGCGACCGAGCGTTGGCGAAGAAGCTGCTCGAGGGTCGGTTCGTGCGACTCGAGGACGGCGTCCGGCACATCCGCGACCATCTGCCTTGGGTGAGCACGTGGGTCCCTGGCCCGTCGCAGCGCCAGGACGTGCGGCGCCGCCTGCCGTAGCCTTCCGCCGACAGCCTGCGACAGGCTCTCGGCGCTGGGAAGGCGGGCTCTCGGCGCTAGGAAGGCAGGCTCTCGGCGAGCTCGCCCTCGGGCACGCCGGCGAAGAACACGGTGAGGTAGTAGACGAACAGCACAGCGGTGATGACGTGCACCACCGTGCACCAGGAACAGATCTGGCCGATCATGACGAACTCCGCCCAGACCAGGTAGAGCACGAACAGCATGCCGACACCGGTGTAGATGACCGCGGCGAGGCGTCCGCGCGCCACCCCGAGCCGGGAGCCGAAAAACGCCAAAGCGAGACCACCCACGTTGTAGAGCAGGCCCAACAACGCCACCGGGATGCCGATCAGGTAGGCCCACGGCGAGGACGTCACCGACGCACAGTTGACGAACTCACCCTCGGGGCAGACGAGCACGACGTCGGCGTTGTAGTGCTCCCACGTCAGGTAGGCCGACACCAGCAGGTTCCCCACCCACAGCAGCTTCACCCACCAGGGGCTGACCTCGACCCGGCCGCCACTCACCCGAGGACTGCCTTCGCCGCCACCACGCCGGGCGCGGAGCAGACGTCGCCGGGCTGGTCGCCGGTCAGCGCGCAGATCTGGGCGGTGGTCACGTTCGCCGCACCCAGGATCGCCTGGGCCTCGGGCGAGCTCGTGTCGGCGAGCTTGGCCGCCACCGAGTCACCCGTCTTGCCGGGCATCGCCCCGCTCTGCAGGAACGGCTGGAGGAAGGGCGTCCCGCTCGTGTGGGTACCCCAGTACAGCCAGGGGTAGCCCTGCATGCCGTGGTCACGGGCGATCGCCTCGTCCTCGGGCGTGAGCTTCTGGATGTCGTTGCCCTGCGCGTCCTTGAGCTCGTACCCCTTGAACACGAGGTGGTCGCTCGTATACGTCGCATCCTTGTACGACACCGTCGGGATCATCCCCGCGTTCGACGGCGCCTGCCCCGCCTTGAGGCCCGAGAAGTCACCGAACCGCTCCAGCGCGATCGTCAGCGGCCAGCGGGTGTATCCGCAGAACGAGCAGTACTCGGCGCCGATGTAGAGCAGGCGCGGCTTGCCGTTCTCCATCTGCACCGACCCCCCGGCGATCGGCTCGGCGGGCGTCGTCGGCAGCGCGCCGACGCCCACGGCGTCCAGGTCGGCGGCGGGAACGTTCTGCAGCGCGGCCACGTACCCCGAGCCCCCGCCGGCGCCGCCCTGCGGCCGGTTCATGCCGATGGCGATGATCACGCCGACCGCCACGAGGAGGACCGCGACGGCACCCGCGGCGATGCCGAACATCTTGTTGCGCCGGGACTGCGCCTCCGCCTTGCGCCGCTCCTCCGCGAGCCGCGCCCGCGCCGAGGCCTGCGCCGCGCCGGCCTGCTTGTCTGCCTTCGCCATTGGGGTCACTCCTGTGGGTTCGAGATCGGCCCCAGCCTACTCACCGCCCCGGACGCCGCGGCCTGCGGTCCGCGCCCGTCGTCAGCCGACCGTGTGGTCGGCGCGCCCCAGCACGGCGGCGGGAACAGTGACGCCCATGCGCTCGGCGGCGGCCGGGTTGACCGACAGCTCGAGGTCCTTGGCGGTTTCGACCGGCACGTCAGCGGGCGTGCCGCCCGACTTCAGCATCGCGGCCGCCATCCGCCCGGTCTGCAGGCCCTGCGCCTTGTAGTCCACCGCATAAGCGGCCAGTGCCCCACGCCCCACCGAGTCGGGGTCGGAGACGATCAGCGGCACCTTGTTCGCTTCAGCGACCTGCACCACCGACTCGATCGCCGAGACGATCGTGTTGTCGGTGCCGACGAAGAACGCGTCCACGTCCTTGAGCGACTCGGCTGCCTGCGCGACCTCCGACGAGTTCGCGACCGTCGCCTCGCGCACCTCCAGGCCCAGCGCGGGGGCCGCTTCCTTCACCATCGTGGCGTGGATGTGGCTGTTTGTCTCGGCCGAGCTGTACAGCAGGCCGATGACCCTGGCCTCGGGCACGACCTCCTTGATCAGCGCCAGCTGGTCGGCCACGGGCGGGAAGTCGGAGGTGCCGGTGACGTTGCCGCCCGGCTTCTCGAGCGAGGCGACCAGCTTGGCGCCCACCGGGTCGGTGACGCCGGCGAAGAAGATCGGCTTGTCGGGGATGGCCTGCGCCATCGCCTGCGCGGTCGGGGTCGCGATGGCGACCACCACGTCCTTGCTCGCGAACGCTGACGCGATCGACGTCAACGTGGCCTGGTCACCCGCGGCGTTGCGCGCCTCGTACTCGACATCGGTGCCCTCGGCGTAGCCCGCCTCGGCCATGCCCGCCTTGAAGCCGTCGCGCAGCGCGTTGAGGGAGGGGTGGTCGACGATCTGCGCGATGCCGACCTGCAGAACCGCACCCGGCGCCGCGGCTGCCGACGCGCCACCCGCCGCCGTCGAGGCAGGGCTCGCAGCCGGGGATCCGGCACAGCCGGCCAACCCCAGGCCTGCTGCGGCCACGAGTGCGATCACGGAACGTCGGGTCAAGGAAGGCATGTGAACATTCTTCACCGCCCCACCGACGGCCCCGGGAGCTGTCTCAGCGGTCGCGCTCCTTGGACTTCTTGTCGGCGCCGGCCAGCACGACCGCGAAGTCGGGGCCGACCTTGGCGCGCTGCTCCAACGCGTCCCCGATCGCCTTCCACACGCCCGGCTCGGCTTCGGCGAAGACCTCACCCCGCGCCCACACGAGCACGGTGGACGCCGCCACCCGGCCCAGCGCCTCCCCCAGCGCGGCCGGGGAGGTGAGCTCCCCCACGCCGAGTGCGCGGCCGAGCTCGGCGAGCACCGTGCGGCGGGGCTCCTTGCCCAGGTCCTCGGGCAGTTGGAGCACCTTCGGCGTCCAGCCGCCCAGGCGCCAGTCGCCGGCCACCGAGGCGGACTCGGCCTTGGTCGTGTAGAACCCGGGAGCGAACGCAGCAGTCATGGCAGAAATCCTACCGACGCGGCGTCCCCGACGCGCACACGGCCGGACCGCACGACCGTGCAGCCGTACCCGAACACCGGGCGCCGGCCGCCCTCGCGCAATCGCGCCAGCACGTCCAGGTCGGCCGCTGCGGACTCGACGTCCCAGTCCACGATCGGGCACCGAACGATGGGCTCGACCATCCGCAGCTCGGCGTCCCCCATCACCAGCGTGCTGCCCAGTGCCGGGGCATCCCCAGACAGCCCGATCGCAAGCCGGAACCGGCGTGGGTCCAGCTCGGCCCCGACCCGCCCTCCGAGCGCGGCGAGCTCGTGGGTGAACCAGACCGCCACCGGTGGCCCGTAGATGAACCGGTCCTCGCCCGCCGCGCGCACCAGCAGGGCCGGTCGCCCGACGACGTCGGCGAGGGCGTCCGAGACCGGGCCGGGTTCCGCCGTCGCCGCGATCGAACGCCCCCAGTAGCCCACCCGCACGGACGCCCCACCCTCGGCCAACCGTTGCCGCACCGTCGCGCCGCCGGGCAGGGTGACCACGACCTCGTCGCCGGCCACCTCCGACGCCACCAGCGTCAGCGTCGGATGCCGCACCGTCTTCAGCGCCGCCAGCGAATCGGGGTCGACCAGCGCGAACTGCCGATCCCCCACCACCCCGGAGGCGCCCACCTCGACCGACGCATGGTCGCGGTGGCGCGTGCCCTTGATCGCGCAGTGCCGCAGGTGGGTGACGTGCATGCACCCCATCCTCCCCCGCCCACCGCACCGGCGACGACGTACGCTGGAGCGCATGTTCGGTTCCTGGGGAATGATCCAGCCACGCATGGTCGACCCGCGTCTGGCGCTGCCGGGCCGCGAGCAGCCGATCCTGCCCGACGGCGCACCGCACGACATCTTCGACACCAACGTGCTCGACACCCCCGAGGGCTCCGAGGTCGCGTACCTCGCCCTGGGCTGCTTCTGGGGGGCCGAGAAGCTCTACTGGAACACCCCGGGCGTCACCAACACAGCCGTGGGCTACATGGGTGGGTTCACCCAGAACCCCACCTACGAGGAGACGTGCTCGGGTCGTACCGGCCACACCGAGGTGGTGCGGGTCACCTACGACCCCGCACAGGTCTCCTACGACGAGCTGCTGCGCATCTTCTTCGAGAACCACGACCCCACCCAAGGGATGCGGCAGGGCAACGACATCGGCACCCAGTACCGCTCGGCGATCTTCACCACCAGCCCCGAGCAGAAGGACGCCGCGGCCGCAGCCCTCCAGCGCTACGGCCAGGCCTTCGACGAGGCCGGCTATGGAGCCGTCACCACCGAGGTGGTTGACGAGCCGACCCCGTTCTACGCGGCCGAGCGCTACCACCAGCAGTACCTCGACAAGAATCCCGCCGGCTACTGCCCCATCCACGCCACGGGCGTGACCTG
>CALMPQ010000328.1 GCA_937872005.1 uncultured Propioniciclava sp. | reverse complement strand
AGGCCGCGCGCGCTGCCGCCGGGGCCGCCACCTCCGTTGGCGCTGCCCCCCGGTCCGCCGTCGCCCCTGGCCCTGCCGCCCGGGTCGCCGTCGCTGGTACTGCCGGCGCCGCCACCGGGGTTCAGCACGGGGCCGTCGGGGTTGTACATCCCGAACGCACCCGCGGGCACGACCGTCAGCCCGGGCGGGCTGTACGTCCCTGCGGGTTAGGCTGGTGAGACGATGACAGGACCCAACCCCACCCCACTCCGAGGCGCCCCCCGCCCCCTCCGCGATCTGGGGGCGCTGCTCGCCGAGCGCGGCACGCCGCTGCGTGACGCCGAGGGCGTCACGGTCGCCCGCGGTGACGCCGAATGGCATGCGCACACCCCCATCGGCCTCGTCCGGGTCTACCGCAGCCGCGGGTTCTGGTCGACCGACGTCGCGCTGCCGGGCGTGAACCACTTCGTCCCCGCCGACGCGTGGGCGGCCTGCCCCGAGGGGGGCCGCCTCTCGACCATGAATCGTGTGCCGCCCGCCGCGGCGGCCGCCTTCGTGACCGACCTCCTGACCGCGCCCCAGCTACCGCCCTACGACGCGGCCTGCCTGGCGCGGGTGATCGAGGAACGGGAGGAGCGCCGCACCACCAACGCGGGGCCGACCCTGGTGTGGGTGATCGTCATCCACGTGGCCCTGATCGCGGTGGGCTGGTGGGGCGGCGTGGTCCACGACATCGCCGTGTTGCGGCTGATGACGGGTCTGGCGGTCGTGAGCCTCGCGGGGATCCTGCTCGCCCCCTTGGTCCGCAAGCGCTGGGGCAGCCCACCCCGGTAGCCTGTGGGGGTCGCGGACCCAAGCAACCGGAGGGCTCATCGTGTCGTCGCTCACCTCGCACCACTTCGACGTGTTCGTGGTCCCCGGGGGGTCGGCACTGCCGGCCTTCCGAGCGGCCTCGCTGCTGGAGCGGATCCAGGCCGTCGCCCCCCAGGTCACCGGCGTGACGGCGAACCACGTGCACCTGGTCGCCTCCGACGAGGCACTGGCCGACGACGACGCCGAGACCGTCGCGCAGATCCTCGACTACGGCCCCGCCGCCGAGAACCCCGCCACCGACCAGGGCGAGCCCACGGCGTCCCTCGTCGTCGCACCCCGGTTGGGCACCATCTCGCCGTGGGCGAGCAAGGCGACCGACATCGTGCGCAACTGCGGCATCGACCTGCACCGCGTGGAGCGCGTGACCGAGTACACCCTCACCCTCGACGCCCCGCTCACCCACGACCAGTGGCACGCCGCCGCCGACCTGCTGCACGACCGGATGACCGAGTCGGTGCTGGCCTCGCGCGACGACGCGACCGAGGTGTTCGCCGAGAAGGACGCCGAGCCGATGGCCCACGTCGACCTGATCGGCGAGGGGCCGGCCGCGATCGAGCGGGCGAACACCGAGTTCGGCCTGGCCCTCTCCGACGACGAGGTCGACTACCTCGTGGACGCCTTCACCCGCCTCGACCGCAACCCCACCGACGTCGAGCTGATGATGTTCGCGCAGATGAACTCCGAGCACTGCCGGCACAAGATCTTCAACGCCGACTTCGTCGTCGACGGCGAGGCCCAGGAGAAGTCGCTGTTCGGCATGATCCGGCACACCGAGGCGGTCGCGGGCGGCCCGGTCAGCGGCACGATCGTGGCGTACTCCGACAACTCCTCGATCATGGCCGGCGGGCAGGCGACGCGCTTCACCCCCGCGGGTCTCGGCGAGGCGGGCCCCTCGGTCTACGCCGAGAAGCCCGGCGAGGTGCACGTGCTGATGAAGGTCGAGACGCACAACCACCCGACGGCGATCTCGCCGTTCCCGGGCGCGGCGACGGGTTCGGGCGGTGAGATCCGCGACGAGGGCTCGACCGGCCGCGGCTCGCAGCCCAAGGCGGGACTGACCGGCTTCATCGTGTCGAACCTCAACCTGCCCGGCACCGACGAGCCGTGGGAGACCGAGCAGTACGGCTCCCCCGACCACATCGCCTCCCCCCTCGAGATCATGCTCGACGGCCCGCTGGGCGGCGCCTCCTTCAACAACGAGTTCGGACGCCCCGCGCTCGGCGGGTTCTTCCGCGTGTACGAGCAGACGGTGGACGGCGTGCGCCGCGGCTACCACAAGCCCATCATGAGCGCGGGTGGCCTGGGCTCGATCAGCGCCGAGCAGACGACCAAGGTCGAGTTCGGCGAGGGGTCGCTGCTGATCCAGCTCGGCGGCCCCGGCATGCGCATCGGCATGGGCGGTGGTGCGGCGAGCTCGATGGCGGCGGGCACCAACGCGGCCGAGCTCGACTTCGACTCGGTGCAGCGCGGCAACCCCGACGTCGAGCGCCGCGCGCAGGAGGTCATCAACGCCTGCACCGCGCTGGGCGCCGACAACCCGATCCTGGCGATCCACGACGTGGGGGCGGGCGGGTTGTCGAACGCGTTCCCCGAGTTGGTCAACGACGCCGGCATGGGCGCCCGCTTCGACCTGGACGCCGTGCCCCTGGAGGAGTCGGGCCTGGCGCCCAAGGAGATCTGGTCCAACGAGAGCCAGGAGCGCTACGTGC
>CALMPQ010000327.1 GCA_937872005.1 uncultured Propioniciclava sp. | reverse complement strand
CTGCACGCCTGCTACAGCAATCGCCCGGAAATGGCGATGGTCGACTCGGACAAGGGCATCACCAACCTGCACGTGCCGAGCGACGTCATCGTCGACGCCTCCATGCCCGCCATGATCCGGGGCGGCGGCAAGATGTGGGGCCCAGACGGCGCCGAGGCCGACACCATCGCCGTCATCCCTGACTCCTCCTACGCCGGCATCTACGCAGCTGCGATCGAGGACTGCCGCGTGAACGGCGCGCTCGATCCGGCCACCATGGGTTCGGTCCCGAACGTTGGCCTCATGGCTAAGGCCGCCGAAGAGTACGGCTCCCACGACAAGACGTTCCAGATCACTGCGGACGGCCGCGTCGAGGTCACCGACAGTTCTGGGGCGGTGCTGCTGAGCCACGAGGTCGAAGCAGGCGATATCTGGCGCGCCTGCCAGACCAAGGACGCTCCGATCCGCGACTGGGTGAAGCTCGCCGTCACACGCGCCCGCGCCTCAGGCTCCCCCGCAGTGTTCTGGCTCGATGCCGAGCGCGCGCACGACGCCAACCTGATCGCCAAGGTGAACGCCTACCTGCCCGAGCACGACACCACGGGCCTGAGCATCGAGATCATGGACCCGGCCGCTGCGTGCACGTTCTCCCTTGAGCGGGCCCGTCGCGGCGAAGACACCATCTCGGTGACCGGCAACGTGCTGCGCGACTACAACACCGACCTGTTCCCCATCCTTGAGCTCGGCACGAGCGCCAAGATGCTCTCGGTGGTGCCGCTGATGAACGGCGGCGGACTGTTTGAGACCGGAGCCGGCGGCTCGGCTCCCAAGCATGTGCAGCAGCTGGTGAAGGAGAACTACCTGCGCTGGGACAGCCTGGGTGAGTTCTTCGCCCTTGCCGCCTCGTTCGAGCACCTCGCCACCAGCACTGGCAACGCTCGCGCCCAGGTCCTTGCCGACACCCTGGACCGCGCCACCGGCACGTTCCTCGACCAGGACAAGTCGCCGACCCGCAAGCTCGGTGGGATCGACAACCGCGGTTCGCACTTCTACCTTGCGCTCTACTGGGCGCAGGAACTGGCCGCCCAGCAGGTCGACGCCGAGCTAGCGGCTTCGTTCGCTCCCCTCGCCACCGCGCTCACTCAGGGTGAGGAAGCCATCGTGGCCGAACTCGTCGCGGTGCAGGGCAGCCCCGCAGACATCGGGGGCTACTACCGTCCCGACGCCGCTAAGGCCGAGGCTGTCATGCGACCAAGCACGACGCTCAACGAGGCACTC
>CALMPQ010000326.1 GCA_937872005.1 uncultured Propioniciclava sp. | reverse complement strand
TCAGATCATCCTCGGGGAGGTGCGCTCCTTCACGTCACCCCGCCGAGGACCATCCACAGGTTCTGATCATTGCTCCCGACCGCATGCCGGCCGCCGAGGACCGCTGAAATGATACCTGCCACTTACACCGTTCATCGGACAGTCCCCAACGACATCGCCGAAATGCTCAGTTGCGCAGGGCACTAAAGAGGTCCAACTCAGGTCAACGGATCAAGGAGCTACGGCGTCACCGAACGGCCGCCGCCCCCATCCTCAGCCCGGAACGGGCGACCCACAAGAGGCATTGGGGCCAACTGACTACTCGGCCTTAAGGCTAGCGGCGATGCACTGCCCTCGCTGCGTTGGAGGCACGGACCACCACGTAGGCCATGCCTGCGAGCAGCAGGACGGCCCAGACGGTCAGGTCGACCCAGCTGTCGATGCGAGCAATCCAAGAAACCACGCCGAAGACGAACGATGCGCCGCCCAGCGCCACCATCGCCGGCCCAGAGGCCCGATGGCCCGCGCGCCAAGAACTCTTGTCCTCCATGACGCTAGGGATTCGAATTCCCGCTACGTAGTTGTAGGGAAGCCTCTCACTCCACGAGAGCACCCCCAACAGAACAAGGATGATTCCCACCGCCAAATAGGCATGGTAGTTCGCAATCATTCCCATCCTCACTCCCCAGTCGAGTCGGTACCAGCGAGGCTCGCGAATCTCTCCACACTTCGGAGCGCCACCTCGATCTCTTCAGAAGCCGCACGCAGACTGCGCACGGCCGACCGGTTGGCGGTGACCTCCTCACAGAGCTCGCAGAGGTTATTAGAGGTTATTGTACCCGTCCTTGGGTGACAGGGAGTCACACCCACGCTCCTTGGCCAGATGCCACAGGAAGGCCGGACCAAGCCGCCCGAGCGCCCGGACCAACACGTCATCGGCCAGACGTGCACTCGCCGCGCTCCACGTCGTGTCGCCCAAGGGCTGGCCGGCGAGGACGAAGTTCTCCGCAGGCCTGGCGCCACAGCAGACGGCGACCCGGTTCTCGGACGTGATCACGGACCCGGCACGGATCTTGTCGCAGGGACCGTTGGGGAACCCCGCCCTCAGCTCGACGATGGAGTTCTTCAGGTGCCTACCACGCCCCAAGCGTGAGTACTTCCCCCTCCCGATCACGTAGACCGTTCCATCGGACGAGGGGGCTGTCGACAGTTCATCCCCGACAGGGGCCACCGGAACCTCCTCACCCAGGAGTTCCTTGACAGACTCGCATGTCACCCGTGACTTCGGCCCTTCCGCGACAGCGATGGCAACGCTACCGAAGCCGACCCCGTGGCTCGCCCGCCACGCATTCAGGACGTTCTGGACGGGAACCCAGACAGCGTGGAAGTCGTCCATGCTGAGGTTCAACTCCGTCAACCCGGCTTCCCGCAGCCGCTTGATGACCCGGGCCGCCTCATCCGGGGATGAGGCCCAACTCGCATTGCTCACCATCCTGGTCGGAATCCCGCGGACACTCAG
>CALMPQ010000325.1 GCA_937872005.1 uncultured Propioniciclava sp. | reverse complement strand
ACTCGGCCAGGATCCGCTGGTAGCCCCAGCTCACCCCGACGGCCACCACGGCCCCCACGGCGGGGCCCAGGATCGCCGCAACGGGGTTGGACGCCGTCGGCCACAGCACGCTGATCGCGGTCAGGGTGAGGGCGACGACCGTGCCGATCGCGGCGCCGTCGGGCAGCAGGTGCAGGGCCAGCAGGTTGAGGGCGAAGACCAACCAGGCGAACGTCGGGGCCAGCAGCACGAGCCCGACCCAGAGGACGGCCAGCCCGACGAACCAAACCCACCCCACGCGAGGGGCGCGCGAGCGCCCGGCCAACCAGCCGCCGAACACGTACCAGGCCGCCAGTGCGATGCCGAGGGTGAGCACCAGGGTCTCGCGTCGGCCGTCGGCCCAGGCCTGCGTGGCCCCGATCACCCAGAGCAGGGCGAACAGCACGTGCTGCCCACCCCGCAGCGCGCGAGCTGCGGAGTGGGCCGGTGCCGGGGTCGTGGCGCTCATCGGGGCCACGCTAGCGCCACGCTCCTCAGCGTGCCGGACGCAGGGCCGACCGCAACGCCAGGAACAGCATCACGAACGCGACGGTGAGCAGGATGTGCCCCAGACCGGCGATGCCGGCGAAGGCCATGGACGTCGGGTTCGTCGCGACCACCTGCAGGGTGCCGCGCACGATGAGCGAGCCCGCGGTGACGAGCAACCCGACGTGGTACAGCGGCTCGAACCAGCGGAACGCCTTGTGCTCCGACAGGCCGAACAGGCGCTCCAGGACGAGCACCAGCAGCATGACGAGCATGCCGAGGGCGAGGAAGTGCGTGTGGCCCAGCGAGAGGGTGGTCGCCCCCGTGAAGTCCCGGGAGTGGGTCAGGGTCCGGTAGAAGAGGCCGGCGAGCAGGCCGAGCCCGGCGTAGGCACCGGCGGCCAGGCCGAGGCGGTGCTCGACGGCGCTCGCGGCGCGGCGGACGGGAGTGTCAACGGTCGTGGTCATGGCCTCCACTCCACCGGGCAACGCAGCCCCAGCCATCGCCCGGACGGTTCCACCGCGGTCAACCGAACGGTTGATGCTCCCCCACCGTGCTGACGACCCTGATGGCGGTGACCGGCGCCCTCGCGCTGGTGCTGATGGCGATCCACCTCGCGTGGGCGCTCGTGGTGCTGTGGAAGGGCTCCGAAACGGCACGCCAGGTGTTCCACCGCTTCTCGCTCGGCGTGTGGGGCCTGTGGCTGGTGCCCTACGTCACCGGCATGGCCAGCGCCATGATCCGTTGATCAACCCGGCTTGACGCGACTGACCTCGTACACGCCCGGAACCCGCTGCAGGCTGCGCAGCACCATGTCGAGGTGCCGCGGGTCGGGCGTCTGGAAGGTCAGGCGCATGGTGAACACGTGGTCCTTCGACGCGTTCGCCGACACCGAGACGATGCTCATGTGCAGGTCGGTCAGCACGCGGGTGACATCGCCGAGCATGCCGCCGCGGTCGATGCCCTCGAGCTGCACCGCGACGAGGAACGCCGCGTCGGCGGTCGGCGACCACGACACCGGGACCAGCCGCTCGGGGTAACGCTTGAGCGAGCCGACGTTCGTGCAGTCCTCGCGGTGCACCGAGATGCCCTCGCTGCGCGTGACGAAGCCCAGGATCCTGTCACCCGGCACCGGCAGGCAGCACTTGGCCAGCTTGGTGTACATGTCGGGGTCGCCGTCGACGACGACGCCCGAGTGGTCGCGCGGGAGCTTCCGCATCGGCCGCACCAGCAGCGCCTCGTCGACGAGGGACGCCTCGGCCGCCGCCTCGCCGCCCCCCACCTGCTCGACGATTTGGTGGACGACCGCCTGCGGCCCGACCGAGCCCTCGCCGATCGCCGCGAACAGGCTGGTCACGTCGGAGACGTGGAAGTGCTGCACCAGCCCGGCCAGCACCTCGGGCGTCAGCAGCCGCTGGGCGATCGAGGCCCGCCGCATCTGCTTGGCCAGCATCTCCTTGCCCTGCTCGATCGCCTCGTCGCGGCGCTCGCGCGTGAAGTGCTGCCGGATCTTCGACCGTGCCCGCGGCGTCTTGACGAAGCTCAGCCAGTCGCGGCTGGGGCCCGCGTTCTGCGCCTTCGACGTGATGATGTCGACGCTCATGCCCATCTCGAGCGTCGAGTCCAGGGGCACGAGCTTGCCGTTGACGCGGGCGCCGATGCAGCGGTGGCCGACCTCGGTGTGGATCGCGTAGGCGAAGTCGACCGGCGTCGACCCGGCGGGCAGTGAGATGACGTCGCCCTTCGGCGAGAAGACGAAGACCTCGTTCTTGGCGATCTCCTCGGTGAAGGTGTCGAGGAACTCGCCGGAGTCCTCGGTCTCCTTCTGCCACTCCGAGATCGACTGCACCCAGTTGATCTGGTCCCCGGCGCTGCGCCCCTCCTTGTACCGCCAGTGCGCGGCCACGCCGAACTCGGCCTGCCGGTGCATGTCGTGGGTGCGGATCTGCAGTTCCACCGGCTTGCCGCCCGGCCCCAGCACCGTCGTGTGCAACGACTGGTACAGGTTGAACTTCGGCATCGCGATGTAGTCCTTGAACCGCCCCGGCAGCGGCCGCCACCGGGCGTGGAGGACGCCGAGCACGTCATAGCACTCGCGTTTGGTGTCGACGAGGATGCGCAGGCCGACGAGGTCGTAGATGTCGTAGAAGTCCCGACCGCGGACCATCATCTTCTGGTAGATCGAGTAGTAGTGCTTGGGCCGGCCGTAGACGGTCGCCTTGATCTTGTTCTCGGCCAGGTCGTCCTTGACCTGGTTGACGACGGTGCCCAGGTACTGGTCGCGCAGGGGTGCCCGCTCGGCGACGAGCTTCACGATCTCGGAGTAGATCTTCGGCTCGAGCACCGAGAAGGACAGGTCCTCCAGCTCCCACTTGATCGCGTTCATGCCCAGGCGGTGGGCCAGGGGCGCGTAGATCTCGAGGGTGTCGCGGGCGATGCGAATCTGCTTGTCCTGGCGCAGCGAGGTGATCGTGCGCATGTTGTGCAGCCGGTCGCCCAGCTTGATCACCAGCACGCGGATGTCGCGGGCCATCGCCACGACCATCTTGCGGATCGTCTCGGCCTTGGCCGACTCGCCGTAGACCATCTTGTCGAGCTTGGTGACGCCGTCGACCATCGTCGCGACTTCCTCACCGAAGTCGGCCGTCAGCTGCGCGAGGGTGTAGCCCGTGTCCTCGACCGTGTCGTGCAGCAGCGCGGCACAGATGGTCGGCTCGGTGAGCCCCAGGCCGGCCAGGATCGTCGCCACGGCCAGCGGGTGGGTGATGTAGGAGTCACCACTCTTGCGGGTCTGCCCGTCGTGGTAGTGCTCGGCCGTGCGGTAGGCCCGCTCGATCACCGCCGTGTCGACCTTGGCGTGGTGCTGCCGCATCGCCGCGAACAGCGGGTCCAGCGCCGCCGAGGTGGAGGGCTTCTGCGATCCCAGCAGCGCCAGCATCCGGCGCACGCTGCGGCGCGGCTGGTCCGGCAATGCCGGGACGGGCGCCGGGGCGTCCGGAACCGCGGGCACGCGGGGGTAGTACTCCTGCGTGTCGGCAGCCTGGTTGGACGCCTCACTCACGGTTGCCACCTCCCCCAGCGTTCAGTGGGACGAGTCTAGCGCCGCCCCCCGTGCCTAGTCGGCATGCGGACGCGGACGCGGCTTGCGGCTCGGCCGCACCACGACGAGCTCGTCACCGGTCTTGAGCGTCGCCACGCTCGGGTCGAAGAAGCGGCGCAACAGCCCGCCGCGCACGACGCCGAGGACGCGCTCCCCCACGATCTCCTGGGTGCTGTGGCCGACCTCGTCGGGGGCGACCAGCCGCTGGGCGATGTCGAGGCCCTCCCCGTACGACAGCAGGTCCTCCATGGTGGCCCCGAGGTCAGGACTGACGGCCGACAGGCCGACGAGGCGACCCACGGCGTCCGAGGACGTGATGACGCCGTCGGCGCCCGACTGGCGCAGCAGCGAGACATTGTCGGCGGCACGTACGGCCGCGACGATGTGGGCGTGCGGGTTGAGCTGGCGCGCGGTCAGGGTGGCGAGGATCGCCGTGTCGTCGCGGTTGACCGTGATGACGATGTGCTTGGCCTTGGGCACCTCGGCCCGGCGCAGGAGGTCGCGGGACGTGGCGTCGCCGAGGAACGCGGCCAGCCCGTTGCGGTTGGCCTCGTCGACGGAGGCCTGGCTGTCGTCGACGACGACGATCCGGTCGGCCTCGGCGCCGTTGCGCAGCAGGGTGTTCAGGGCGCTGCGCCCCATGGTCCCGTAACCCAGGACGACGGTGTGGTTGCGCATCTTCTTCCTCCAACGGGTGTCGACCATGGCGCGGCGGCCCTCGTTGGCGAGCACCTCGAGGGTGGTGCCGACCAACAGGATCAGGAACGCGATGCGCAGCGGCGTGACGAGCAGGGCGTTGAGCAGCCGCGCGTGGTCGGAGACGGGGGTGATGTCGCCGTAGCCGGTCGTGGTGACCGTGACCGTGGCGTAGTAGAGGGCGTCGATGAAGCTGACGCCGTCGCCGTTGACGTTGTCGGCATAGCTCTCGTGATCGAGCCAGACGATCATCGTGTTGAGCAGCACGATCCCGACCGCCAGCAGGGCACGCCGGACGAGCTCGCGGAACGGGTCCGCGGCGACCGTGGGGAGGCTGACCAGGGCCTGGTAGCCCCACAGCGAGCGCTGTGACCTCTCGGCCATCGGTTACACCGTGACGACGGCCGAGAGGGTGTCTGCGCCCAGTTCGGTCAGCTTGGCGCGACCATCGAGGAAGCCGAGCTCCATCAGCACGGCCACGTGCACGAGCTCGGCGCCCTGACGCTTGATCAGCGCAGCCGTGGCGCCGACCGTGCCGCCGGTGGCCAGCACGTCGTCGATGACCATGACGCGCGCGCCGGGCCACAGGGCGTCGGTGTGGATCGTCAGGGTCTCATGGCCGTACTCCAGGGCGAAGCTCTGCTCATCGACCCGGCCCGGCAGCTTGCCGGGCTTGCGGACCGGAACGAAGCCGGCGCCCAGCTTGAGCGCGACCGGCGCCGCGAAGATGAACCCGCGCGCCTCCATGCCCACGACGATGTCGATCGGCCCCGGGGCGAGGGAGACGAGCTCGTCGACCGCCGCCTCGAACCCCCGGGCGCTGGCCAGCAGCGGGGTGATGTCCTTGAACACCACCCCCTCCTTCGGCCAGTCGGGGACGTCGCGGATCAGGCTGAGGATCAGTTCCTGGTTGGCGTTCACCGGCCATCCTTCCTGCGGTCCGCCCGGGACGAGTGCCGGGGCTGTTGCCGGGCGCGGAGGTCCTCACCGCGCACCGCACCGAGCGTCGCGGGGTCGACGAGGGGGGCTTCCGTCGTGGAGAGCAGGGGCGCGCCCGCCGTGACACCCACCCGCGACTCGGACGCCGCGGCCTCGGGCTGGTCCTTCTTGGCGGCCGCCCGCTTGGTCACGCGCTTGGTGTGGGCGGCGATCTCGGGCTCGCGCTCCTTCATCTGGACGAACATCGGCGCCGCGAGGAAGAGCGACGAGTAGGCGCCGGCGATCATGCCGACGAACATCGCCAGGCCCAGGTCCTTCAGCGGGCCGGTGCCCAGGATGAACACGCCCGCGACGAGCAGCGCCGCCACGGGGAGGACACCGATGATCGTGGTGTTGATCGAGCGCACCAGCACCTGGTTCACCGCGAGGTTGGACGCGGCGGCCAGCGTGCGGTTCTGCTTGGTCATCTCCTGGGTGTTGTCGCGGATCTTGTCGAACACGACGACCGTGTCGTACAGCGAGTAGCCGAGGATGGTCAGCACACCGATCAGGGTCGCCGGGGTGAACGCGAACTGCAGGATCGCGTACACACCGACGGTCACGATCAGGTCGTGCATCAGCGCGATCAACGCGGCCGCCGACATCTTCCAGTTGCGGAAGTAGACGGCGATCATGAGCGCGACCAGCGCGAGGAACACCACGAGGGCGATCAGGCCCTGCTGGGTGATCTGCTGCCCCCAGTACGGGCCGATGAGGTTGTTCGTGACCTCGGT
The DNA here is from genome assembly GCA_937872005.1 of uncultured Propioniciclava sp. Taxonomy (GTDB): domain Bacteria; phylum Actinomycetota; class Actinomycetes; order Propionibacteriales; family Propionibacteriaceae; genus Propioniciclava. The sequence goes on along the minus strand of CALMPQ010000325.1, from coordinate 626 downwards.
GGTCTCCAGCCCCGCCCTCTCGGCGAGGAAGGAGGTCATGTGGTTGATCTCCTCGGCGTTCAGGGCGCGCACCTGGATGCGCACCTGACCCTCACCGATGGTGTTGACCTTGACCTCGCCGAGGTCGGGCAGGCCGCTGTCGTCCTGCACCGCGTTGCGGTAGTCGTCGATCGTGGTGGCGGTGACCTGGGTCGGCACCGTGAACTCCGACCCGCCGGTGAAGTCGATCGACAGGTTCAGCCCGCGCACGGCGATGCCGAGGACGCAGATCACCACGATCGCCAGCGAGACGAGGTACCACTTCTTGCGGTTGCCGATGAAGTCGTAGCTGAGTTCGCCGGTGTAGAGCCTGTGCGCCAGGCTCGTCTTGGTCTGACCGCTCATCACGCCTCCTTCGGTGCGCCCGCACGCAGGCGGCGGATCGGGGAACGACGCTCGACGCCCATGTGCTCGGCCTCGAAGCCGGAGAACCGGCGGCCCTCGCCGAAGTACTTGGTGCGGCCGAGCAGCGTGACCAGCGGCTTGGTGAACCAGAACACGATCGCGATGTCGATCAGCGTCGTCAGGCCGAGCGTGAACGCGAAGCCGCGTACCGAGCCGATCGCGAGGATGAACAGCACGACGGC
>CALMPQ010000324.1 GCA_937872005.1 uncultured Propioniciclava sp. | reverse complement strand
ATGGCGTCCGGGCCCTGCTGGATGACGGCGAGGGCGACCAGGCCCGCCTTGCCGGTGGACTGCGCCTCCATGACGCGCAGGAGGTTGGGGTCGGTCATGGGGGTGACCGGGTGGTGGCGCATGCCGGACTCGCTGAGCAGCGTGTCGCCGACGAAGAGGTGGCCCTGGTAGACGGTGCGGCCGTTGACCGGGAGCGAGGGGCAGATGACCGTGAGGTCGGCGCCGAGGGCGTCCATGAGCGCGTCGGTGACGGGGCCGATGTTGCCGGACGGGGTGCTGTCGAAGGTCGAGCAGTACTTGAACAGGATGCGCTCGGCGCCCGCTCGCTGGAGTGCGGCGAGGGCGGCGAGGCTCATCTCGACCGCCTCGGCGGGGTCGATGGAGCGGCTCTTCAGGCTCACCACGACGGCGTCGGTGTCGGGCAGGGCGCCCGTGGGGACGCCGTTGATCTGGACGGCGGCCAACCCGTTGGCCACCAGGAAGCCGGCGATGTCGGTCGCGCCGGTGAAGTCATCGGCGATCACGCCCAGGCGGATGGTCATGTGCTCTCCTCGTCGAGGCCGGAGCCGCTACCCTGCGGCTCACGTTTCCTAACGATAAATCACAAACCTTCACACCGCAAGGGTTTCGCCACACCTGGCCGCCGCGTGGGCGGCTCAGCTGTCGCGCGAGCTGAGCACGCAGAACTCGTTGCCCTCGGGGTCGGCGAGCACGATCCAGGTCACGTCATCGCTCTGGCCCACGTCGACCGTGGACGCCCCGAGCTCGAGCAGGCGGGCGATCTCGGCGTCCCGGTCCTGGGACTTGTGGGGAGCGAGGTCGATGTGGAGTCGGTTCTTGACCGTCTTGCCCTCGGGGACGGGCACGAAGACGAGCCCTTGGCCGCGGGCCATCCACTCGGCGAGGTCAGCGACGGGATCCTCGGACATGCCCTTCGGGATCGCCACCGCCTCGCCGGGGGTGTCGTAGACGACCTCCCAGTCGAGGGCGTCGGCCCACCAGTGGGCCTGCTTCTGCGGGTCGAGGCAATCGACCACGACGGTGTACCACTTCAGCGCCATGCGCCCACCCTTCTGCGGCATGGGGCGTCCGTCAAGGGTCGGGGAGTTGACACCTCGCACCCCCGAGCCCCATTCTTATCGAAGAACGATATTATTGTTGCTCGATAAACCCCCAGGAGGCGTGCATGCCCATCACAGACGAACCAGCCCTGGGTCGGCTCCGCGGCCGGGGCGGCCTGCGCACCATCTCCGTCATGATCGGACTCGCCCTGATCGTGGTGGCCGTCTCTGCCGTGACGAGCGTGCTGAACGCGCTGACGCGCCCGTGGGGCCGCGTGCTCCCCGTGGTGGCGCTGCCCGGGAGCACCCCGCCGACCCTCCCGGGCCTCGCCCCGACCGCCACCGCCTCGGTGAACCAGGTGTGGATCTCGTCGGGCGAGCCACTGCCCGCCGCGCAGGCGTTGGACGCCGCCGCGACACTCCTCCCCCACCTCACCGGGATCGTCGCCCTGGTCCTCGCCCTCATCCTGGTCCGACGGCTGCTGATCGACCGACCCTTCTCGCGCCTCCTGACGATGGGCCTCGGCCTCTTGGCCGGGCTCATGCTGCTGACCGCGTTCGGCCAGCCCGTCTTGACCGAGGCGGCGACCACGGTGGGCTACGAAGCCCTGCACTGGCCGACGCACGCCAACCAGGTGAACCTCCCACCCGAGGCGCTGCTCGTCGTCACGCTCCCCTGGTTCGTGATGGTCAACTGGGTGCTCGCGACGGTCGGCGTCCTTCTGGGTGGCCTCGCCGTCCTGCTGCGGCGCGGCGAGGTCCAGCAACACACGGTCGAGGGGTTGGTGTGACTCCGCCACGCCCGGCCCGGGTCCAGCCCCGCGCCGAGGACGATCACCAGATCCACTGCCGCCTCGACGAACTGCTCGTCGATCGGGAGATGACGCTCACCGCCCTCGCCGAACAGGTCGGCATCACGCTGGCGAACCTGTCGAACCTCAAGACCGACAAGGCCCGCGCGATCCGGTTCTCGACGCTCACCGCGATCTGCGAGGCGCTGGACTGCGAGGTCGGTGACCTCCTCGTCCGGCTGCCCTGACGCCCCTACCCCGCCCCTTCGCCCCACTACTCCAGGAGCCACCCTTGACCCGCACCACCCGCATCGCAGCCCTGTTCCTGTCGGCCGCCACCGCGGCCGCCCTCGTCGGCTGCACACAACCCCGCGAGCTCACCCCCGAGGACCGCACGGCCGCCTCGACGCTCGCCGACCAACTGCAGGCCCTCCCCGGCGTGACCGAGGCCGAGGTCACCCCCCACCGTGATGCCGAAGGCTCGCCCGGCGCCGAGGTGGTGGTGCAACTCACCGACGTGCCGGACGCCGACCTCGCCGTCCAGGCCGTCAACCGCGTGACGGAGGCTGCCCGGGCGTCGGCGCTCGCCACACAGCGCAGGTTCCCCATCACGGGCGTCGCGCACGGCACGGTCGGGGGCACCCCGTTCCGAGGCGAGTTCTTCCGCGACGGGGCGCTCATGGGGCAGAGCCACGCCCAGGCGCTCGGCGCGACCCTCGCCGTCGCGCGGGCCGACGGGATCGGTGAGGCCACCATCGTGGTGTCCAAGGACGTGGACCCCCTCAGCGAATGCTTCGTGTTCGCCTCCCAGGTGAGCCCAGAGACCCTGCGCAGCGCGGTCGCCCCGATCCCACCGACCGACTGCCGCATGGTGCGCCGCTGGTACAGCACCTTGCCGGAGCCCCCCATCGGGGACCTGCCCTCCTACCCGCCCTCGGCCGAGGGCCTCCTCGACCTGCAAGTAGCGGCCCCGCCCGGGAGCGACCCGAGCACGCTTCCCGTGGACGCCGCCGCGTCCCTCATGACCGACCCCACCCTGGTCTCGGCCTACCTCGGGTCGGTGCCCCACATCCGGGTGGACAGCGCCCGCACGACGTACGGCCCGGACTGGGACGGCAACGACCAGGCGAGCTGGCCCACGGCGTCCCCGCCGCCCAGCGAGGACGCGGTGCGCGCCGCGCTCGAAACCCTGCGCTCGCACCCGGGCGGCATCACGGTGCGGCTGGAGCTGCCGGTCGGCGTGACAATCCGCATCGACGGGGCGGGCACGATCTCGGTCGACCGGCCCGAATCATCCATCCCGCCGACCAACCAGACCTACCTCGAACTGATCCAGAAGGTGGCGGAGTCGCTCAACTGACGTCGCCCTCGTTGCGCTGCTCGGTGCCCCGGGTGCCGTCGGTGCGCACCCACGTGCAGACGAGTTCGTCCTTGGCGCCGAAGCGCACGAGGTGGCGCCCGACCACGTCCTCGAACCGGTCGCGCCCCGCGGCGTCGTCGGCCACCAGCCCGATCAGCAGAACGCCGTCGCCCGCGGCCAGCGTCGCCCGGCCCGACCCGAAGTCGATCGACCCCTGCTCGGTCTCCTCGTCCCACGCGGTGGCGACCTTGCGGCCCAGGTGCGAGGCGAGCTGCTTGGCGAAGCGCGCGGGCCTGTCGGTGGCGACCGAGGCGGTGCTGGTGAACTGCGTCATGGCGCCAAGGTACCCGGCCGCTCCGGTCACCGACAGGGGTTCCCTCGCCCGGCGATCTGCGCAAGTGTGGAATGACAAGGACCGACACAGCGGAAGGACTACGTCCCGATGAAGGCCGCCAAGGACCTGATGACCTCGCCGGCCGAGTGCCTGGCCCCTGACGAGACGATCGTTACCGCCGCCCGCATGCTCAGCAAGTACGACGTGGGCTACATGCCCATCCTCGATGGCGACACCCTCGTCGGCGTCGTCACCGACCGCGACATCGTCATCAACGCCGTCGCCAAGGGGCTCGACCCCAAGGAGACCCCCGTCAGCGACATCGCCACCACCAACGTGGTGACGGTTGAGGCGGCCGCGCCCGCGAGCGAGGTGGCCGCGCTCATGGCCGAGCACCAGGTGCGCCGCCTGCCCGTCGTCGACGGCGGCAAGGTCGTCG
>CALMPQ010000323.1 GCA_937872005.1 uncultured Propioniciclava sp. | reverse complement strand
CGGCCGCGATGGCGGCGTCCGTCACGAGGCCGCACAGGCCGTCGGAGCACAGCAGCAGACGCTCGCCGGGGGTGACGTCGAGCCAGCCGAGGTCGGGTTCGTGCTGGGCGGAGCCGTTGAGCACGCGCAGGACGAGGGAGCGGTGCGGGTGGTCCAGCGCCGCCTGCTCGGTGAGGCGCCCCTCGTCGACGAGCGTCTGCACCCAGCTGTGGTCGCGGGTCACCCGGTGCAGCTCACCGCCGCGGACCAGGTAGGCGCGCGAGTCGCCGATGTTGACCACGGCGAGCCGGTTGTCGTCGAGCACGAAGCCGCAGACGGTGGTGCCCATGCCGGAGAGCTCCGGGTCGTCCTCGACCAGCTCGACCAGGCGTTCGTTGGCGTGGGCCAGCGTGCCGGCCAGCACGGTGAGCACGTCGACCAGGTCGCCGGGGTCGTCGTCACCCTCGACGTGGCCGAGCTTGTGGAAGCCCTCGTCCTGCGCCGCCTCGAGCCGTTCGGCACGGGCGGTGGCGATGCGCTGGTCGAGCTCCTCATCGGTGCGGCGCAGCTCCCACGTGGCGATGGCCGAGGCGAGGTCACCGGCGGCGGCGCCGCCCATGCCGTCGGCCACCATGAGCATGCGGGGGCTGGTGTAGGCCGAGTCCTGGTTGTTGCTGCGGACCAGCCCGATCTCGCTGTGGGCGTCGTAGCTGAGGGTGAGGGCCATGGCTCAGGCCTCCACGACCAGCAGCGTCCGGCCGATGCGCAGGGTGTCGGCGGTGGTGAACGGCGCGGGCGAGCTGAGGCGCTCGTTGTTCAGGTAGGTGCCATTGGTGGAGCCCAGGTCCTCGACGAGGTAGCCCTCACCCGAGCGGTAGATGCGCGCGTGTCGGGTCGACACGTAGTCGTCGTCGAGGATGAGCTGGCAGTCGGTGCTGCGGCCGATCTTCAGCTGGTTGCCCAGCGACATGGTCAGCCCGGCCTGCTTGCCCTTGGTGATGCGCAGGGTGGTGGGCGTGCGGCGTCCGGCCCGGCGCTCGCGCCAGCCCGGCTTTGCGGGGGTGGACGCCGCGGGTGCGGACTGCAGGGGGGCGGCGGGCACGCGGCGCCCGAACAGGTCGGAGCGGATCACCGCGCCGGTGAACAGGATGAACACCCACAGCAGGGCGAGAAAGGCGAACTTGAGGGCGAGGACGAGCAGCTCAGACATCACTCACCGGTGACCTCACGAGCATGCGGGTGTTGCCGAGCTCGACCCGGGAGCCGTCGCGCAGCGTTGCGGTCTGGACGCGACGGCCGTCCACCACGATGCCGTTGGTGGAGCCCATGTCCTCGATGGTCACCTGCGGGGCGTCGTCGGAACCCCGGACGCTCACCCGCGCGTGCAGTCGCGAGATGCCCGGGTCGTTGATGCGGACGTCGGCGTCGGTCCCGCGGCCCAGCGTGAACCCGGGCGGGGAGAGGGGGTGGCGGATGCCGCTCACCTCGAGCACCAGCGACGCGCGCCGGATCGCCGTCGTCGTCGCCGGGGTCGCCGCCGCGGCGACGGCCTGGCTCTCGACGGTGAAGCGGCCCACGGGCAGGGCGGCCTCGAGCTCGTAGGCGATCGTCACCGGACCGTTGAAGACGTAGCCGGCGTTCGCCGCGTACTCGCGCAACTGGGGGATGATGTCGGAGTTCAGCGTGCGGCTGTAGGGCACCAGTCGGTCGTAGTCGTGGCGCGACAGCCCGATCGTGAAGTCGTTGGGCACCAGGCGCCGGTCGCGGGAGAGCATGCGGGCCTCGGCGTCCAGCTCCTTCTGGAGGCGGGCGGTGATCTCGACCGGCTGCACGTCCCCCTTGAAGGCGCGCGCGAAGGCGCCGTTGACGACACCTTCGAGCTTGCGCTCGAGGTTGTCGAAGACTCCCACGGGACCTCCTTCCGGGCATGGTGCGCACGCGAACCGCTCCAAGCGTAGCTCGGGCGCGCGTGCTCAGGTCGGGCGAACCCCACAAGGGAGGGGACCTGTCCTCCCCCTTATGGGTGACTTGCTGATCTTAGGCTGTCGCGCCGCGCAGCACCACGGCGACCGACGCCGACCCCAGCTCGAGGGTGCCCCCGGCGAGCAGGGTGACCGACCCG
>CALMPQ010000322.1 GCA_937872005.1 uncultured Propioniciclava sp. | reverse complement strand
GACGACATCGCACCACCCGATGGGGCCACCCGAGCCGGAGCCCGACCCGACCCCGGCCCACGACAGACACCACTCCCCTACGTCGCCTCAGCAACCCCGCCGCCCCGACCGAGAAACCCCTCGGCCGGGCCACCGGCATCAGACTCCGGTCAGCCGCCGATCGCGCTCATCGGGCGCCGCGGCTGCAGGAAGCCGGGGTCGTTGATGCCATGCCCGGGCAGCTTGGCCGCCAGCGATGCGTGGATCAGCGCGGTGAGCTCCTCAACCGGGGCGCCCGCGCGCAGGGGCGTCCGCAGGTCGGTCTCGCCGCGGGCGAAGAGGCAGTTGCGCAGTTGGCCGTCGGCGGTGAGGCGCAGCCGGTCGCAGTTGCCGCAGAACGGGCGGGTCACCGAGGCGATGATGCCGACGGTGCCCAGGAGTTCACCCTTCGACGAGCTCAGGGAGCGTTCGCGCACTTCGTAGCGCTCCGCCGGCGCGGCCCCGCGCCCCGGCAAGGGCGTCAGCTCGAACTCGGCCTCCAACAAGGATTGGGTCTCGTCGGCGGTGACCATGCCCTCGCGCGTCCAGGTGTGGCCGGCGTCCAGGGGCATCTGCTCGATGAACCGCAACTCGCCCCCCAGACCGAGGGCGTACCGCAGCAGGTCGACAGCCTCATCGGTGTTGATCCCCCGCATCAGCACACTGTTGAGCTTCAACGGGCCCAACCCGGCGTCCACCGCGGCCTGAACACCGGCCAGCGTGTCGTCCAGCCGATCCCGCCTCGCCAGCTCCACGAACCGGTCAGCGCGCAAAGTGTCGAGCGAGATGTTCACCCGGGCCAGCCCGGCCTCGGCCAGAGCCGGAGCGAGCTTCCCCAGCCCGAGCCCGTTGGTGGTCATCGACACCTCGGGGTGCCCATCCGGCCCCTCCAGCGCCGCCAGCCCCGACACGATCTCCACGATGTCCCGGCGCAGCAGCGGCTCGCCCCCGGTCAGTCGGATCTCCGTGATGCCCGCCCCCACCGCGACCGAGGCGATCGAGAGCAGCTCCGGCAACGTCAGCAGCGACGCCTTGGCCAGCCACGGCACCCCCTCGGCGGGCATGCAGTACGTGCACCGCAGGTTGCAGTGGTCGGTCAGCGAGATGCGCAGGTCGCGGTGCTCGCGCCCGTGCCCGTCGACCAGCAGCGGCAGCGCCCTCACCCGTCGAGCCCCAGCTGCGACCACACGCGTCGCCCGGATTCCTCGGTCTGGTGCTTCCAGATCGGCAGCTCGGCCTTGATCACTTCGACGATCTCCGAGCACAGCGCGAACGCCTCCGCCCGGTGCGGCGTCGCCACGCAGCACACCAGCGCCAGCTCGCCGACGTCGAGGTGGCCCACCCGGTGCGACACCGCCACGGACGCCTCCCCGCCCGGGTCGCGCTCCCCCAGTACCCGCTCGACCATCCGCGCCAACAACAGCGAGGCATCGGGGTGGTGCGTGTAGTCGATGCCCGTCACGGTCCCGACCGCCTCGGGGTCGTGGTCGCGGATCATCCCCACGAACGTCGCGACCGCCCCCGCCCGAGGCCCCGAAACCAGCGCGGCGTGGGCGGCGACGTCAAGCGCCTCACCGGTCACGGACGAGTGCACCAGCGGCATCAGTGGTCTCCCCCGTCGAGTTGGTCGAGCACGTGGTCGACCAACGGCAGCAGCACGTCGACCCCCTCGGTCACGGCGCGCGGCGAACCGGGCAGGTTGACCACCAGGGCGCGCCCGGCCACCCCGGCCACCCCGCGCGACAGGTAGGCGTGCGGCTTCCCAGACGCCCCCCGCAGCAGTTCGGCGATGCCCGGCACCTCGCGGTCCAAGACGCGCCGCGTGCCCTCCGGCGTCCGATCGCGCGGGCCGACACCCGTGCCCCCCGAGGTCACGACGAACCGAGCGCCGGCAGACACGGCCGAGCGCACGGCGTCCGCCACCGCGGCCTCGCCATCGGGCACCAGGCTGGACGACACCGCCCAGCCGGACGCCTCGAGCGCGGCCTTCGCCGCCGGCCCGGACAGGTCCTCGCGGACGCCCGCTGCGCAGCGGTCGGAGACCGTCACGACGTGGGCGAACCGCTCAGTGGGCATGCGCGCCAGCGTACCCTGCGCCTCACACCGCCAGGCGCTCGGATGCGCTCTCCGCGGCGTAGTGGCACGCCGAATCGTGGCCCCCATTGCCGTCGGGGCGCTGCTCCAGCAGCGGCTCCTCGCGGGCGCACAACTCGGTCGCCTTCCAGCACCGGGTGTGGAAGCGGCAGCCCGACGGCGGCTTGGCCGGGCTCGGCACGTCCCCGGTGAGCACGATCTGCTGCCGCTCGTCGCGAGCCCGCGGGTCCGGCACGGGAACGGCCGACAACAACGCCCGCGTGTAGGGGTGCGTCGGCGTCTCGTAGATCTCCTGCTCGGTGCCGACCTCGACGATCTTGCCCAGGTACATCACGGCGACGCGGTCGGAGATGTGGCGCACCACCGACAGGTCGTGGGCGATGAACACGTAGGCGAGGCCGAGTTCGTCCTGCAGCTTCTCGAGCAGGTTCACGACCTGGGCCTGCACCGACACGTCGAGCGCCGAGACCGGCTCGTCGCAGATCAGCACCTTCGGGTTGAGGGCGATACCACGGGCGATGCCGATGCGCTGCCGCTGGCCGCCCGAGAACTGGTGCGGGTAGCGGTTGATGTGCTCGGGGTTGAGGCCCACGAGGTCGAGCAGCTCCTGCACGCGGCGGCGGCGTCCACCCTTCGGCACCACGTCGGGGTGGATGTCGAACGGCTCCCCCACGATGTCGCCCACGGTCTTGCGCGGGTTCAGTGACGTGTACGGGTCCTGGAACACGATCTGGATGTCGCGGCGCAGCTTGCGCATCTCCGAGGCGCTGGTGCTGTGCATGTCCACCCCGTCGAGGAACACGCGTCCCGAGGTGGGCTCCTCCAGCCGCATGAGCAGGCGTCCGAGGGTCGACTTGCCGCACCCGGACTCGCCCACCACACCCAGCGTCTCGCCCCGTCGGAGTTCCAGCGATACTCCGTCGACCGCGCGCACGTGGCCGGTGGTGCGGCGGATCACGCCGGACTTGATCGGGTAGTGCTTGACGAGGTCCTCGCCCCGCAACACGACGTCATGCTCGGCCATCGGCCAGCACCTCCTTGGAGTGGTGGCACGCGGCCAGGCGTCCGGGCAGCACCTCGACCAGCGGCGGCAGCTTCTCGCGGCACACGTCGGTGGCGTAACGGCACCGCGGGTTGAACGGACAACCGGGCGGGATGCGCAGCAGGTTCGGCGGCAGGCCGCCGATGGCGTACAGCGTTTGGCCGCGTTGGTCGAGGCGCGGGATCGAGTCCAGCAGCCCCTTGGTGTACGCGTGTGCCGGCCGGTCGTACAGGTCGTGGACGCCGGCGCTCTCGACGATGCGCCCCGCGTACATGACGGAGATCCGGTCGGCGACGTCGGCGACGACACCGAGGTCGTGGGTGATCAGGATCAGTCCCATGCCGGACTCGGACTGCAACTCCTTGAGCAACTGCATGATCTGGGCCTGGACGGTCACGTCGAGGGCCGTGGTCGGCTCGTCGGCGATGAGCACCGCCGGGTCGAGCGCGATGGCCATGGCGATCATGATGCGCTGCCGCATGCCGCCCGAGAACTGGTGCGGGTACGCCTTGACGCGCTCCTTGGCGGCGGGGATCTTCACCCGCTCCATGAGGCGCACGGCCTGGGCCTGGGCGTCCGACCGGTTCATGCCGCGATGGATGCGGAACATCTCGGCGATCTGCCAACCGACCGGGAACACCGGGTTGAGTGAGCTCAGGGCGTCCTGGAAGATCATCGCGATCTGGGGGCCGCGCACGGACTGGCGCTGCTTCTCGGGCAGCTTCAGCAGGTCCTGCCCACGCAGGAACACCTCGCCGCCGGTGACGAAGCCCGGCGGGGTGTCGAGGATGCCCATGATCGCCTGGGCGGTCACTGACTTGCCCGACCCGGACTCGCCGAGGATCGCCAGGGTCTCCCGCTCGTCGAGGTGGAACGAGACCCCGTTGATGGCCTTCGCGACCCCGTCACGGGTGCGGAACTCGACCTGCAGGTCACGGACGTCGAGGAGGTGCTCAGTGGTCATGATCAGCCTCCTCAGCGCAGCTTCGGGTCGAGGGCGTCGCGGACGACCTCGCCGAGCATGATGAACGACAGCACGGTCAGGGACAGGAACAGGGACGGGAACAGCAGCATGTGCGGCGTGTTCACGATGTAGCCCAAGCCGGAGGCCTGCGAGATCGCCTGCCCCCACGAGAAGGCCGGTGGCCGCAGCCCGATGCCCAGGAACGACAGGGTGGCCTCGAGCGCGATGTACTGGCCCAGATTGATGGTCGCCACCACGATGATGGGCGCCAGCGCGTTGGGCAGGATGTGGCTGGTGATCACACGCCACGGGGACGCCCCCAGCGCGCGGGCCGCCTGCACGTACTCGTTCGGTTTCACCTGCAGCACCGAGGAGCGCATGATGCGGGCCAGGCTGGGCCAGCCCAGCACGGCGATCGCCATCACGACCTTGAGCACCTGCAGCACCAACGGCTGCCGGTCGGGGGTCGGCAGCGAGTAGAGGATCACGATGCCGCCGAGCAGGATCGGGATGGCGAAGAAGATCTCGCCGATGCGGCTCAGCAGGGTGTCGACCCAGCCGCCGGCATAGGCCGAGATGGTGCCGATGAGGATGCCGAGGGTGGTGGTCGCCAGCGTGGCGAACACCCCGACCATGATCGAGGCGCGGGCGCCGTGGATGGTGCGGGCGTAGACGTCGCAGCCCTGCAGGTCGAGACCGAAGGGGTGGCCGGCCTGCGGCACCTGGCGCGCCATCTTCAGGTCGCAGTAGGCGGGGTCGACCCGGGTGAACAGGGTCGGGAACGCCGCCATCGTCACGAACACGGCGATCAGCCCGATGCAGATCCAGAACAGCGGGTTGCGCCGCATCTCACCCCAGGCGTCCGACCACAGCGACGCGTGGCGGTCCTCGGTCTGGACGCCGGCCGCTTCCGGCTGCCCCGCTGCCGCGGCCGCGGTGGTCTGCTCGTTCGACGGGTCAGTCATGGGAGATCCTCGGATCCAGGACGCCGTACAGCACGTCGACGATCAGGTTCATGAGCAGGTACACCATCACCAGGATGGTGACGGCACCGACGACGTTGGCGCCGTCTCGAGCGTTGATGCTCTGGAAGATGAAGCCACCGATGCCGTTGACGTTGAAGATGCGTTCGGTGACGATCGCGCCGCCCATGAGCGAACCGAAGTCGAAGCCCATGTAGGTGATGACGGGGATCATCGAGTTGCGGAGCGCGTGCACGCCGATGGTGCGGGGCCGGGTGAGGCCCTTGGCCTTCGCGGTGCGGACGTAGTCGGCGCGCAGGTTCTCGACCAGCGTCGTGCGGGTCAGGCGCGCGATGTAGGCCACCGACAACGATCCCAGGACGATGCCGGGCAGGATCAGTTGCTGCCAGGTGCCGGCGCTGGCCGTGACGGCGATGACGTCGGTGAGGCCGGCCTTGAGGATCGCGAACTGGCTCATCGCGCCGATGACGAACACCGGGATCGAGATGACCACGAGCGTCGAGACCGTGATCAGGTAGTCGATGAAGCGGCCCTTGCGGAGGGCGGCGATGATGCCGGCGGTGATGCCGATGACGGCCGTCCACGCGAGGGCGATGAGCGCCAACTTCAGCGTGGTGGGGTACCGCGCGATCAGTTCGTCGAGGACGTAGTTGCCGCGGAAGTTGCGGCCCAGGTCGCCCTGGAGGATGCGCCCCATGTAGAGGGCGTAGCGCACGAGCAGCGGCTCGTTGAGGTTGTACTCGCGCTTGAAGGCCTCGACGTAGGCCGGCGGGCACTCGCGGTCACCGCAGCGGCCCGCCCAGGGGTCGCCCGGCAGCGCGAACACGAGCACGTAGAGGATGAACGTCGCCCCGAGG
>CALMPQ010000321.1 GCA_937872005.1 uncultured Propioniciclava sp. | reverse complement strand
AGCGCGTCCGTGCGGTCGGCACGGAGGCGCACCTGGGCGGCCGACTCCTCGGCCGTCACGTAGAGGGTGCGCCGGCCGGACGCCGCCCAGCGGGCCGCGACTTCCAGCAGCAATGTCGACTTGCCGACACCGGGTTCGCCTCCGAGCAACACGACGGCCCCGGGCACGAGCCCATCCCCGAGCACGCGGTCGAGTTCGCCGATGCCCGTCCGGACGCCCCGGGCTGCGGACGCCTCCACCTCGGTGATGCGCATCGCGGGCTGGGCGGGGCGTTGGGAGGCTATGGCGCGTGGGCTGACGGATTCACCTTCGGACAGACTGCCCCAGGCCTGGCACTGCCCGCAGCGGCCGACCCAGCGACCCGTCGTCCAGCCGCACTCGGTGCAGCGGTAGCTGGTCACGTTCTTCGCCATGCCCGCCAACCTAGGTCACGGCACCGACAGTTCCCGCGAGCGGGTCAGATGGTGACGATGCCGTTCGGGCAGCGGAAGGTCACGGCCTCGATGCCGGGGTTGCCGTTGGGCGAGTTGAAGGCCAGGGCGACGCCGTCGAACACCGGGCCGAGCTCCTCGCCGATCCACTCCGAGACCCGCTCGGGCGAACCCGACAAGCGGATCTCGAGGATCTCGACATCCTCGGGGGGCAGCGCCGAGGGCCACAGGTCGGGCTCCGACGTCCACTTCACGAAGAAGGGCAGCTGCGGGTCGGCCATCAGGCCCTTGATGCCGATCTGCTGCCACTCCAGCCGGCGCCCGTCGGGGAACTGGCGCGAACCGCGGACGGCCTTCCGCTCAAGGCGTTCCTCCAGCGGCGACATGTCCTCGACGTTCAGCACCCACGCCAGCCACCCGCCACCCAGCTCGGTCCGGGCTCGGACGGCCTGCCCGAAGACGGCCTTCTCGGCGGCCGGGTGCTCGAGCACCTCGACGACCTCGATGTAGCGGCCGTCGGCGACGCTGAGGATGTTGTTGCGGGTGCCGAAGCTGGGGTGGAAGCCGCCATCACGGAAGTCGACACCCAGCGCGTCCTCGAGACGCCCGACCGCAGCGGCGAGGCCGTCGGGCCCCGCGGCGAAGGAGAGATTCGAAAGACGCATGACAGCATTCAAACCCATCCGCGCTGGAGGCGCCAATTGGGGGTGAAACAGCCAGTGAGAAGGGGTATCACGATATCGAGAGAATTCCCCGTTCAGCCCTCGCGATGCGCCCGCGGCCGCCGCATGCCTATGCTGGAACGGTGAGTGCGAACCCAGCGTGGCCGGGGCCTGAGGCCGGTCGCACGCCCAAGGTCGGCCTGTCGACGTCGTCGGTCTATCCCGAGTCGACGGGGAGCTGCTTCGAGCTGGCGAGCCGCCTGGGCTACGACGGCGTCGAGGTCATGGTCGGCATCGACCCCGTCAGCCGCGACGTGGACGCCCTCGTCCAACTCCGCGACTACCACGGGGTCGAGGTGCTCTCGATCCACGCACCCACGCTGCTCGTCACGCAGGGCACCTGGGGCAACGACCCTTGGGAGAAGCTCGAGCGCTCCGCGATCGCCGCCCATCGCTTGGGGGCCGACTCGGTCGTGGTGCACCCCCCGTTCCGGTGGCAGCGCAACTACGCCCAGGGCTTCGTCGAGGGCATCCGTCGCTTGGAGCGGACCACCGGCATCATCTTCGCGGTCGAGAACATGTTCCCCTGGCGCGGCCCCCGCAACACCGAGGTGCGCGCCTACTCGCCGGGCTGGGACCCCACGTCCCGCGACTACGACCACCTCACCCTGGACCTGTCGCACGCATCGACCTCACGCCAGAAGTCCCGCGACCTCGTCGACGCCTGGGCGGAGCGGCTCACCCACGTCCACCTCACCGACGGCGACGGCTCGATCGCCGACTTGCACCTGTTCCCCGGCGAGGGTGACCAGGAGGCCCACAAGGTGATGGCCACGCTGGCGTCCCGGGGCTTCGCCGGCCACGTGGTGCTCGAGCTCAACACGCGCACCATCGGCTCCCGCTCCGCCCGCGAGGACGCCCTCGCCCGCGCCCTCGACTGGACCCGTGAGGCCCTGACGGTCCCGGTGGTGCGGTGAGGTCGCGCCCCCTGACCGAGGTCCTGCTGGTCCTCGGCATCTCGCTCGGCCAATCGGCGATCTACTCGATGCTCAGCATCATCGAGAAGCTCACCCGCAACGTCCCGCTCAACCAACAGACCACGACGATCAACAACTCGGTCACCCCCGACCGCAGTTGGCTCGACCTGGCCTACCAGCTCGCGGGCATCGGCTTCCCGCTCGTGCCGATGCTCGTCTCGCTCTACCTGCTGAAGCTCACCGGTGACCGGGACGCCATCGGCTTCGACCCGCGGCGTCCGGGCTTCGACCTCGGACGCGGGTTCCTGGCCGCGGCCGTCATCGGCATCCCGGGGCTGGCGTTCTACTTCGCCGCCCGCGAGCTGGGCTTCAACACCAACGTGGCGCCGGCCAACCTGGCTGCGAACTGGTGGACGATCCCCGTCCTGGTCGGCTATTCGCTGATGAACGGACTCCTCGAAGAGGTCGTGATGCTCGGCTTCGTGCTGAAGCGGTTCGAGCAACTGAAGATGGGGCCCTGGGTCGCGATCGGGGTGAGCGCCGTGATCCGCGGGGCGTACCACCTCTACCAGGGCTTCGGCGGGTTCGTCGGCAACATCGTGATGGGGCTGGTCTTCGGCTGGATGTACCGGCGTTGGGGCCGCGTGATGCCACTGGTGGTCGCCCACGTCATCCTCGACCTCGTCAGCTTCATCGGCTACGCCCTCATCGCCCCGTACGTGGATTGGTTCTGAGCGAGGCGTCCGCCCGCCGTAGGATGGCCCCCATGCGTCTTGGTGTCTTCGGTGCGACCGGTCAGGTCGGTCAGGTCATGCGCGCCCTCCTCGAGGAGCGCAACTTCCCCCTCGATGAGGTGCGGTTCTTCAGCTCGGCGAAGTCGGCCGGCACCGTGATCCCGTTCAAGGGCAAGGACGTCACCGTCGAGGACACCGCGACCGCCGACTTCACCGGCCTCGACCTGGCGATCTTCTCGGCCGGCGCCACCATGTCGCGCGAGTACGCCCCCAAGGTTGCGGCCGCCGGCGCGATCGTGGTCGACAACTCCAGCGCGTGGCGCAAGGACCCCGAGGTGCCGCTCGTCGTGAGCGAGGTCAACCCCGAGGACGTGGTGAACCCGCCCAAGGGCATCATCGCCAACCCCAACTGCACCACGATGGCCGCGATGCCGGTCCTCAAGCCGTTGCACGACGCGGCCGGGCTCGCCCGCCTCACCGTGGCCACCTACCAAGCCGTCTCCGGCTCGGGAATCAAGGGCGTCGAGGCGCTGGCCGACCAGGTCGCCGCGATCGACGACCCCAAGCTGCTGGCCATCGACGGCTCGGCCGTCCCGGTCGGTGACACCGCGCCCTACGTCGCGCCCATCGCCTACAACGTGGTCGCCATCGCCGGCTCGATCGTCGACGACGGCTCGGGGGAGACCGATGAGGAGCAGAAGCTCCGCAACGAGTCCCGCAAGATCCTGCACCTGCCCGAGCTGCTGGTCTCCGGCACCTGTGTGCGCGTGCCGGTGTTCTCCGGGCACTCGCTGGCCATCCACGCCGAGTTCGACAACGACATCACCGCCGAGCAGGCCACCGAGCTCCTCAAGGACGCCCCGGGCGTCCAGCTCGTCGACGTGCCCCAGCCCCGCGTGGCGGCGGGCGCCGACGACGTGTTCGTCGGCCGCATCCGCCAGGACCAGGGCGTCCCGGGCCAGAAGGGCCTCGTGCTGTTCCTGAGCGGTGACAACCTGCGCAAGGGCGCGGCCCTCAACGCGATCCAGGTGGCCGAGCTCGTGGCGGGCCGCCCGTGAGCCACACCGCCCTCATCGGCACCGGTGTGATGGGGGAGACGCTCCTCGCCGGGCTGCTCCGCGCCGGCTGGGCGCCCACGTCGATCGTCGGCGCCGACCGGCGCGAGAGCCGTCGGCAGGAGCTCGAGGGGCGCTACGGCGTCCGGTGCGTGACCGAGGCCCCCGACGCGGTCGAGGGGGCCGACACCGTCATCCTCGTCGTCAAGCCGCAGGACGTCGCCGACCTGCTGCCGACCCTCGCCCCGCGCCTGAAGCCGGGCGCGTTGCTGGTGTCGCTGTGCGCGGGCGTCACGACCGGCCAGCTCGAGGCGGGCCTGCCTGAGGGGACGCCCGTCGTCCGGGTCATGCCGAACACCCCGGCCCAGGTGTCGGAGGGCATGGCTGCGGTGTCGGCCGGCGTCCACGCCGGTGAGGTCGACCTCGAGAAGGCCGTGAACATCATGGAGGCGGTCGGCAAGGCCGTCGTCGTGCCGGAGCGTTACCAGGACGCCGTGACCGCCATCTCCGGCTCCGGCCCGGCGTACTTGTTCTTCGTCGTCGAGGCGATGATCGACGCCGGCGTCATGCTGGGCCTGCCGCGCGACATCTCGACGACCCTGGTCAACCAGACGATGTTCGGCTCGGCCAAGCTGCTCATCGAGTCGGAGCAGCACCCCAACCTGCTGCGCGAGATGGTCACCTCGCCGGCCGGCACCACCGCCGCGGCGCTGCGCCACCTCGAGGAGCGTTCGGTGAAGGCCGCGTTCATGGCGGCCATGGAGGCTGCTCGGGATCGGTCGGCTGAGTTGGGGCGGGGCTGACGCCGTAGTAGGATGCTGTCCTTGCGGGCCCCCGTGTGGGCGCGCACATCATCAAGAGTTCCCCGCCTCCGAGGTATGGGGGCGTGAAGAGGAGACACACTCGTGGGTTCTGTCATCAAGAAGCGTCGCAAGCGGATGGCCAAGAAGAAGCACCGCAAGCTGCTGAAGAAGACGCGCATCCAGCGCCGCCGCGCTGGCAAGTGAGCTTCCGGCGCCCGTGACGCTTCCGGACACCCGCGTGGTGGTCCTGACCCGTCAGGGCTGCCACCTGTGCGACGACGCGATCGCCATCATCCAGACGGTCTGCCGGGAACGCGCTGTTCCCTGGCAGGCCGTCGACGTTGACGCCGATCCGGCCCTGCGCGCGCAGTACACCGACCACGTGCCGGTGACGTTCGTCGACGGCGTCCAGCACGCCCAGTGGTTCCTCGACGCCGAACGCTTCGCCGCCGCGCTCGGCTGAGCGCCTATCCTGTGCCCATGCAGCCCACGATCGTCCACGTCTGCCGCCACGGCCAGGTCGAGAACCCCGACCACATCCTCTACGGCCGCGCCCCCGGCTACGGCTTGAGCAAGCTGGGCCAGCAGATGGCCGAGCGGCTGGGCGAGCACTTCGCCGACACCCCGCTCGACCGGCTGTACGTCTCGCCCTTGCAACGCGCCAAGGAAACGCTGGCCCCGATCGCCGCCCGGCACCCCGATCTGACGATCACCGAGGAGCCCCGTGTCATCGAGGCCGCGAACATCTTCGAGGGCCGCAACTTCGGCCGCTACAACCAGAAGCTGCTGAACCCCGCGAACTGGTGGCACTTCCGCAACCCCCTGCGCCCGAGTTGGGGCGAGCCCTACAAGGAGATCGCCGCCCGCATGCGCGCCGCGCTGGGCGACATGGCGGCGTCCGTGCCCCAGGGCGGTCAGGCACTCGTCGTGGCCCACCAGCTGCCCATCTACATCGCGCGGCTGGACGCCGAGGGTCGCAGCTTCGTCCACAACCCGGCCAACCGGCAGTGCCGACTGGCGTCGGTGACGAGCTTCCACTACCTCGACGGCCGCGTCGTCAAGGTCGAGTACGCCGAGCCCTGCGCCGACCTGTACCCGACCAACCAGAAAATGTTCCGGCCCGGGATGTGAGGCGGGTGCGACGAATCTTCGCCGCGCTCGCGGCGTCCGTGGTACTGCTGACCGGCTGCGCCGCCGGGCCGACCGCCGAGGGTGGCTTCGTCGGCGGTGACGGCTCGATCACGCTCGTGCCCGTGGCCGAACGCAAGCCCGCCCCGCAGGTCACCGGTGAGTTGCTCGGCGGCGGGACGTTCGACTCGGCGTCCCTGACCGGCAAGGTCATCGTCTACAACGTGTGGGGCAGCTGGTGCGCCCCCTGCCGCAAGGAGGCCCCGGCGCTCGAAGCCGCCGCGCAGGCCACCGCCGACAAGGCGCAGTTCGTCGGCATCAACACCCGCGACCTCACGCCCGAACCGGCGGAGGCGTTCACCCGCGCGTTCGGCGTGACGTTCCCGTCAGTCTTCGACCCCGACGGCCGCGAGCTGCTCAAGTTCGGCACCCAGCTGCCGCCCAGCGCCATCCCGTCCACCATCGTCGTGGACGCCGAGGGTCGCGTCGCGGCCCGCCTGCTCGGGGAGACCACCGAGACGACCCTCCGCAACCTCGTGGACGACGTGGCGGCCGGCACGTGACACCCCTCGACCTCGGCGACTGGTTCGCGGCCGCCGCGGGCGGCTCGATGCTGCTCGCGGTGCCCGTGGCGGTCCTCGCCGGGCTCGTGTCCTTCTTCTCCCCGTGCGTATTGCCGCTGCTGCCGGGCTACCTGAGCTTCGCGACCGGGCTGGCGGCGTCCGAGGTGCGGGCCGGCACGGGCCACCGCGGCCGGATGCTGCTCGGCACCAGCCTGTTCGTCGCCGGCTTCGCGCTGGTGTTCGTCTCGACCGGCGCCCTGTTCGGCGGACTGGGCAGCCTGCTGTTCACCTGGAGCCGCCCGATCTCGATCGTCATCGGCGTCATCGCCATCGTGCTCGGGCTCGTGTTCGCCGGGGTGTTCCGCTTCGGGCAGGGCACCTGGCGGGTGGGAGGGGGCACCGCCCCCGCCGTGGGGCTGGCCGCCGCGCCGCTGCTCGGCATCGTGTTCGGCCTGGGCTGGACGCCGTGCATCGGGCCGACCCTCTCCGTCGTGCTCACGCTCGCCCTCAACGAGGGCACCGCGCTGCGCGGGGCGGTCCTCGCCCTGGCCTACGCGCTGGGGCTCGGCGTCCCGTTCCTGATCGCCGGGCTGGCCTTCGACCGCTTCGCCGGGGCCATGGCTTGGGTGCAGCGCCACCAGGGCCTGCTGCAGAAGCTCGGCGGCGGCGTCATGGTGCTCGTGGGTCTGGCGCTCGTCACGGGGGTCTGGGACCACCTCATGGCGGTCATCCGGCAATGGGTCTCGGCGTACGGGGTGTTGATCTGATGGCGTTCCTCCGACTCTTCTGGGTGCAGCTCACCTCGATGCGCACCGCGCTGCTGTTGCTGCTCACCCTCGCGCTGGTCGCGATCCCCGGGTCGTTGCTGCCGCAGCGCCCGGTCGCGCCGATCCGCGTCAACGACTGGAAGCTCGCCAACCCGGCCGTCGCCGACCTCTACGAGGCACTCGGCCTGTTCGACGTCTACGGCTCGCCGTGGTTCGCGGCGGTCTACCTGCTGCTCACGGTGTCGCTCATCGGCTGCATCGTCCCGCGCATCCAGGTCTATGCGAAGGCCCTGCGCCAGCCCCCGCCCCGGACGCCCAAGCGCCTCGACCGCCTTCCCGCCAGCATGTCCGGGACAACCGACCGCTCGGCCGAGGAGGCGCTGACCGCGGCGGAGGGCGTCCTGAAGCAGAAGAAGTTCCGGGTGCGCCGCGAGGGCGACGCGGTGGCCGCCGAGCGGGGCTACCTGCGGGAGTTCGGCAACATCCTGTTCCACCTGAGTTTTGCGCTGATGCTCGTCGGGGTCGCCTGGAACACCCTGTGGTCGTACAAGGGCGAGGTGATCGTCGTCGAGGGGCAGGCGTTCAGCAACAACCTCACCCAGTACGACGACTTCAGCGCGGGCAGCGCCTTCAAGCCGGCCAACCTGCAGCCGTTCACGATCTGGGTCGACACGTTCACCGCGAAGTTCGAGACCGGCGAGGTGCAGCGCGGCGCCGCCCGGGTGTTCGAGGCCGACGTGCGCATCGCCCATGCCGACGGGGCGAGCGAGAACGCGCGCATCGAGGTCAACCACCCGCTGGTCGTCGACGGCACGCAGGTGCACCTCATCGGCCACGGCTACGCGCCGGTCGTCACCGTGACCGACCCGAACGGCGACGTGGCCTACCAAGGGCCGGTCGTGTTCCTGCCGCAGGACGGAAACTTCACCTCGCTCGGCGTCATCAAGGCGCCCGACGCCCGCCCGAACTACCTCGGCTTCGAGGGTTTCTTCCTGCCCACCGCGGTGGTGAACGAACAGGGTCCGCACTCGGTGTTCCCTGACGCCCTGGCCCCCGAACTGTTCGTCAACGTCTGGACCGGTGCCCCCCGGGAGGAGACCGGACGCCCCGAGTCGGTCTACTCCCTCACCAAGGACGGCCTCGAGCAGATGAGGACGGCCGACGGCAAGGTCGTCACGTTCCGCATCGCGCCCGGGCAGGCCATCGACCTGCCCGACGGGTCGAGCCTGAGCTTCGACGACTGGCGGCGCTGGACGAAGCTGCAGGTCTCGAACGAGCCCGGCCTGTGGCTGGTGATCGGCTCGGTGCTGCTGGCCGTGCTGGGCATGATGATGAGCCTCTACATCCGCCCGCGCCGCCTCTGGCTACGCGTGACGGAGACGCCCGAGGGGGCCCGGGTCGAGACCGGTGGCCTCGATCGGGCAGAATCATCGGTGGGCTTGGCCGATGACGTCGCCGAGCTCGCGGCGTCCGCCGGACTGGTGGGCGTGGAACAGACCCAGGAGGTTGCCCCGTGACCGGTGCGTACTCGAGCCTGCCGATGGTGACCTCAGCGGTCATCTACCTGCTCGCGATGATGGCCCACGCGGTCGAGTGGGCGTCGGCCCGGCAGCCCTTGGCCGACCGCGAACGGGTGCTGGTGGGGGCGGGCGGGCCCGACCTGGTGGCGTCCGAGGGCGAGCACCGGGTTGCGCTGTTCGGTCGCATCGGCGTGGCCCTGACCGTGGTGGGCGCGCTGTCGCACCTCGTCGGTGTGGTGCTGCGCGGTGTGGCCGCCGACCGGTTGCCCTGGGGCAACATGTACGAGTTCATCACCAGCTCGCTGGCCTTCGCGGCCGTGTTCTACCTCGTGCTCGTGTGGCGTCGCGGCTGGTCGTGGCTGGGCCTGCCCGTGACCCTGCTGCTGTCGGTCGGCCAGGGCCTGGCCGTGACGGTGTTCTACGTGGCCATCGCGCCGCTGGTGCCGGCGCTGCACTCGGTGTGGTTCATCATCCACATCGTGGCGGCGGCGATCGCGGGGGCGGCCTTCAACGTCGGGGCGATCGCAGCGATCCTGTACCTGATCCGCGATCGGGCCGAGCGCCGGGGCCAGGTGGGCGGCTACCTCGCCCGCCTGCCGAAGGCGGCGGCGCTGGACGACTTCTCGTTCCGGGTGCACCGGTTCGCGTTCCCGCTGTGGACGTTCACGATCCTGGCCGGCGCGGTGTGGGCCGACTACGCGTGGGGCCGCTTTTGGGGGTGGGACCCCAAGGAGACCTGGTCGCTGGTGACCTGGGTGGTCTACGCGGCCTACCTGCACGCGCGGGTGACCGCCGGCTGGAAGGGCACGCGAGCCGCTTGGCTGGCGGTGCTCGGCCTGGTGACCTTCTGGTTCAACTTCATCGGCGTCAACCTCCTGACGGTCGGCCTGCACTCCTACGCGGGGATCTGACCGATCTGGGAGACTGGCCGGGTGCGCAGCTTCGACCTGATCATCATCGGCACCGGCTCGGGCAACTCCATCGTTGACGAACGCTTCGCCGACTGGGATGTCGCCCTCATCGACGACGGCGCCCGGTTCGGCGGCACGTGCCTGAACTACGGGTGCATCCCCACCAAGATGTTCGTGCTGCCCGCCGACCAACTGCGCGCCCCCGAGGCCGCCGCGCTCGTCGACGTGGTGGCCCCACAGCCGAGCGCCGACTGGGCGACCGTGCGCGACCGGATCTTCGGCCGCATCGACCCGATCTCCGAGGGCGGGGAGGCGTGGCGGGCGCAGGCGTCCAACGTGACGCTGTACCGCGACACCGCCCGCTTCGTCGGCGAAAAGGTGCTGGAGGTCGCGGGGGAGACCATCACCGCGCCCCTCATCGTGATCGCCGCCGGGTCGCGCTGCACGTCGCCGGCGTCGATCGAGGGGCTCGATGCTGCGTGGGCCTCCCACCGGGTGCACAACTCCGACACGGTGATGCGCATCGACGAGGTGCCGCGCCACTTGGTGATCCTGGGGGGCGGGTTCATCGCAGCCGAGTTCGCGCACGTGTTCAGCGCGTTCGGCTCGCAGGTGACCGTCGTGGCGCGTGGCGACCGGTTGCTGCGGCGCGAGGACGAGGAGATCTCCCGCCGCTACACCGAGCAGGCGGGCCGCCACGTCAACCTGCTGCTCGGCCACACCACCCGGCGGGTGGAGGCGGACGCCGACGGCGTCCGGGTGCACACCACCGGCGCCGGGGGCGAGGAGCTCGTTGTCGAGGGCGACCTGCTGCTCGTCGCGACCGGACGCCGCCCCAACGGCGACCGCCTCGACGTGGCCGCGGGAGGGGTGGCGATCGACGAGGCGGGCTTCGTGCTGGTGGATGCCTTCCAGCGCACCTCGGTCGAGGGCGTTTACGCGCTCGGTGACGTCTGCTCGCCGTGGATGCTGAAGCACGTCGCCAACCACGAGGCGCGCGTCGTGCAGCACAACCTCCTGCACCCCGACGCCCCCAGGACGGCGAGCCACAAGGCGATCCCGCACGCGGTGTTCGGGCACCCGCAGGTCGCGTCGGTGGGGCTGACCGAGGCTGCGGCCCGGGCCTCCGGCTTCGATGTCGCCGTGGCCGTGCAGGAGTACGCATCGACCGCCTACGGCTGGGCGATGGAGGACACGGCGAGCTGCGCCAAGCTGGTGGCCGACCGGGCGACGGGGCTGCTGCTGGGCGGGCACATCATCGGGCCGCAGGCGTCCACATTGATCCAGCCGGTGATCCAGGCGATGGCGTTCGACCTGCCGGCGCTGGAGATGGCTCGGGGCCAGTACTGGATCCACCCGGCCCTGACCGAGGTCGTCGAGAACGCCCTGCTGTCGCTAGGGCTCGACGCGTAGCTGGCCCTGCACCTGGCGGGCGACCGCCAGCAGGTCGGGCCGGGAGTCCGGGATCGAGGCGTAGTAGAGGCTGGCCGAGTCGCTGCCGGTGGCCACGATCATGATGATCGCCGTCTCGCCCTTCTCCGACAGGCCGGGGATGTCGAAGGTGAGGTGCATCTCGGTCAGCCAGGCGTCGCGGCCCCCCACGGTCGTGGCTTGGTTGACCCGATCGGTCCGCTCGATCTCGGCGTCCCCGTAGAACAGTCCCAGCACGCAGCGGGTGACGATCTCGGAGCCCTGCTCGGGGGAGAAGAAGCCGTCCCCGGCCACGAGCTCGCCGACGACGAGCGAGGCCACCCAGCTGGAGCCGCGGCCGTCGTAGTTCTCCTCCAGCATCACGGACTGGCCGTAGACGTCGCGGCCGAACGGCACCCTGCTCTCGCTGTGGACGGGCCCCCACGGGTCACCGAGCTGCGGGTAGGAGAGCTTGCCGCCCTGCACGCGCCCCGGCGGGTGGGTGTGCTGGGTGGGGGAGACCTGCACCGACTGGCGTGGGCACGTGTCGGTCGTGGGGTTGGAGACCGGGCGCTCGCCGCCCAGGGGGCCCAGGCGTCCGCCGCCGAGGAGGTACAGGGAGCCCAGGACGAGGGCCACGAGCAGCAGGGCCACGGCGCCGAACGCCAGAATGGGGCCGCGCCCGGAGCGCTGCTCCTGGTCGGTGGCCTGGTCGTAGGAGGACACGTACGTGGCCCCCTGCATCGGGAGCGGCCCGGGCCCGGTCGGTGCGGCGAAGGGCTGCATCGGGTCGGCCTGCGGGGGACCGGCGTAGGGGTTGGCGGTGAGCTGCGGGGTCCATTGCGAACCGTCCCACCACCGGAACATCCCTGGCTGCCCGCTCGGGTCC
>CALMPQ010000320.1 GCA_937872005.1 uncultured Propioniciclava sp. | reverse complement strand
GACCGGAACACGAACGAGGAGTACATCCCGCTCAAGCACCTGACCGACGACCAGGGGCAGTTCCACGTCTTCGACTCGCTGCTCAGCGAGTACGCGGTCATGGGCTTCGAGTACGGCTACTCGGTGGCCTCGCCGCAGTCCCTGGTGCTGTGGGAGGCCCAGTTCGGTGACTTCGCCAACGGTGCGCAGACCATCGCCGACGAGTTCATCTCCTCCGGCGACGCGAAGTGGACCCAGAAGTCGGGCGTCACCCTGCTGCTGCCCCACGGCTACGAGGGCCAGGGCCCCGACCACAGCTCCGCCCGCATCGAGCGCTGGCTCCAGCTGTGCTCCGAGGGCGCGCTGGCAGTCTGCCAGCCGTCGACGCCGGCGTCGCACTTCCACCTGCTGCGCACGCACACCTACGTGAACTGGCACCGCCCGCTGGTGATCATGACCCCGAAGTCGATGCTGCGCGGCAAGGCCGCGGCCTCGTCGCCCGAGGACTTCACCAACGGGTCGTGGCGCCCGGCGATCGGCGACGAGTCGATCACCGAGGCGTCGGCCGTGCAGGCGGTCATCCTCTGCTCCGGCAAGATCCGCTGGGAGCTCGTGGCCGAGCGCGCCAAGCGCGGCCTCGAGGGGAAGGTCGCCATCGTCTCGCTCGAGCGGCTCTACCCGCTGCCGACCGACGACCTGGCCGAGGAACTCGCCCGCTACCCGCACGTGACCGACGTCCGGTTCGTGCAGGACGAGCCGCTCAACCAGGGCTCTTGGCCGTTCATGGCGCTGCACCTGCCGGCTGCGATCGCCGAGAAGATGGGCGGTCGTGAACTGAAGATGACCCCGGTCGCCCGTCCCGAGTCCTCCTCCCCGTCGGTCGGTCTGCTCAAGGTCCACCAGATGCAGGAGAAGGTCCTCCTCGACGCGGCGTTCCAGGGGATCTGAGGTCGGACTTTGTACTTCACCGACCGCGGCATCGAGGAACTCGAGGCCAGGCGAGGCGCCGATGAGGTCAGCCTCGCTTGGCTCGCCGAGCAGTTCCGCACGTTCGTCGACCTGAACCCCGAGTTCGAGGTGCCCGTCGAGCGGCTGGCCACGTGGCTGGCCCGGCTGGACGACGAGGACGATGACTGACGGCGCGCTCGGCACCTCGCCGGGCCGGGTCAACCTCATCGGCGAGCACACCGACTACAACGACGGGTTCGTCCTGCCGATCGCGCTGGGCCACGTCGCCCGCGTCACCGCCACGCCCCGTGTCGCCGGCGTCCGCATCAGCTCGGCACAACTCGGTGAGTCGGTCGAGTTGGACGCCCTCACCCCCGGTCCCCGCGCCTGGTGGGGCTACGTCGCGGGTGTCGCCTGGGCGCTGCAGCAGCGCGGCCACACCATCGGCGGGGTCGACCTGGCCCTCGACAGCGCCGTTCCGTTGGGCGGGGGCCTGTCGAGCTCTGCAGCCATCGAGTGCGCCACCGCCCTCGCCCTGGACGCCCTCGGCGGGCTCGGCCTCTCCCCCGAGGAACTCGCCGAGGTGGCCCAGCAGGCCGAGAACGACTTCATGGGTGTGCCGACCGGGCCCATGGACCAACGCGCGAGCCTGTGGTGCACCACCGACCACGCCCTGCTGCTCGACTGCCGCACGCTGACCGCCGAGCAGGTGCCGTTCGCCCTGCCCGACGACCTCGTGCTGGCCCTCGTCGACACCCGCAGCCCCCATGTCCTGGCCGACGGGCACTACGCCCAGCGGCGAGCGGCCTGCGCGGCGGCGGCCGAGCGACTGGGCGTCCGGGCGCTGCGCGACGTCACCGTCGACGACCTGGACACGGCGCTGGCCCGGCTCGACGACGCCGAACAAGTGCGGCGAGTGCGCCACGTCGTCACCGAGAACGCCCGCGTCCTCGAGGCCGTCGAGGCGCTCGGGGCCGGCGACTGGGCACGATTCGGGGGGTTGCTCACGGCGTCCCACGACTCGATGCGCGACGACTACGAGATCACGGTGCCGACCGTCGACCTGGCGGTCGAGACGGCCCTGGCCAGCGGGGCGCTCGGGGCGCGCATGACCGGCGGCGGGTTCGGGGGCACCGTGCTGGCGCTGCTGCCCGCAGGGACGCTGGATGCCTTCAGCGACGCGATCGTGCAGGCGTACGCCGAGCACGGGTTCGACACCCCGGGGGTGTCCACGACGCGGGCCGCCGCGGGCGGGATCGAGCTCAGCCCTCCCCGTTGAGCCACGCCCGGCTCATGGGATGCAGCGCGCCGACCACGATCGCCAGCGCCACGATGGCGCCGATGAGCGTCAGCGGCGACCCGTTCATCGAGAACTGGGCGAACGAGAACACGTGCAGCAGTGCGGCGGCCACGACCGGACCCCGCGCCCAGCGCGCGCCACGCAGCAGGAAGAAGCCGCACACGCCGACGATCAGGCCCCACAGGATCAGGGCGATCGCCACACCACCGCTGAAGGCGCCATGGCCGGAGGTCAGCGACAGCACCGCCATCGCGAGGAAGAACACCGCGAACGCGATCGAGGCGAGGGCGGCCACGGTCAGGCCGAGCGGACGGGACGGTCTGGTTTCGGGCACCGGGTGATTCTACGGTGTCCACCACGTGGCGGTTCCCTGTCCAACCGGTGACGAGTTGGTGCCCAATCCCGGCCCGCCCCCTTGTTTTCGGCGCGACTACTTGGCAAGGTAGTCAGGCGTGCCCGGTACCCCCCAGGGCACTTCCACCACGCCCATCTTCAAGGAGTCGTTGCCACATGGACTGGCGCCATCGTGCTGCATGCCTGACCGAGGACCCGGAACTGTTCTTCCCCGTGGGGAACACGGGCCCGGCCATCATGCAGATCGCGGAGGCCAAGAAGGTCTGCGCCCGTTGCGACGTACGGACCGAATGCCTTCAGTGGGCTCTGGATGCGGGGCAGGACCATGGGGTCTGGGGGGGTCTCTCCGAGGATGAGCGGCGCGCGATGAAGCGCCGCAACGCCCGCGCACGCGTGCGCTCCTGATGCCAACCCGGCGCTGGTCACTCGATCCGACCAGCCAGCGTGTCGCCCTGACCGTGCTCCGCCACGGACCCATCTCCCGCGCCGACCTCGGCCGACTCCTCGGCCTGTCCTCGGCCAGCGTGACCCGGCTCACCAAGCCCATGGTCGGCGCCGGTCTCCTCGTCGAAGGGCGCCCCGAGGGCCGCAGCACCGGACGCCCGGCGCTCCCCCTCGACATCGCCGCCGACAGCGCGACCTTCGTCGGGATCAAGCTCTCCCACGAGGTCCTGCACGCCGCCCTCACCGACCTGCGGGGGACGATCCTGGCCACCGCGTCCCGCACCGGGCACCGGCTCTCCCCCGACGAGGTCACCGCCACGGTGCGCTCGCTGGTCGAGGAACTGGGCGTGGGGCGTCCGGCACCCCAGGCCCTGGGCGTGTCGATGCCCGCGACCGTGGGACCCGACGGCCTCGTGCGCGGGGCGCTGTTCCTGGGCTGGGGTGACGGCATCGACCTCGCCGCCCAACTCGAGGCCGGGACGGGCCTGCCCACCACCATCGACAACGACGTGAACGCGGTCACCGTCGCCGAGCACTGGTTCGGCGTCGGCCGGGACGCCACCGAGTTCGCCGTGCTGACCGTCGGCGCCGGCGTCGGGTTGGGCCTGGTCTGCCGCGACGAGCTGGTGCGGGGGCGCTACGGCGCCGCCGGCATGCTCGGCCCCCTGACGGTGCTCGGCGGGCGTTCGGTCGAGACCGTGCTCAACCGCGACGCCCTGCTGGCGCGCGTGGTGGCCATCCTCGGTCGGGACGCCGACCCGGCCGACCTGCCCGAGCTCGCCACCGCCGAGCCGGCCTTGGCCGACCTCCTGGACGAGGTGGCCGATGCGGTCGGCGAGTTGGCGGGGACGATCGCGGCCATCACCGCCCCCCAGCGCCTGCTGGTCGCGGGCGAGGGCGTCCCCGTGCTCCGCGGGCGCGAGGATCGCGCTCGGGCGCAGCTGGAGGCCATGCAGCCCCAGCACGTCCCCCCGCCCCTGCTGGTCGTGGACGTGGTGGGCGACGACGAATGGGCTCGGGGGGCGGCCGCCCTGGCGATCCGCGCCCACATGGGCGCGACCCACGACTGAGGGCGACCTCAGGCCAACGGCACCCTGATCCGGGCCCGGGTGCCGGAACGGTCGGTGAGCGGCACCATGTCGAAGGAGCCTTCGAGGTCGGCCACCAGGGTCGTGACGATCGAGAGTCCCAAGGAGCGGGACTCGCTCAGCGAGAAGTCCTCGGGCAGGGGGGTGCCGTCGTTCTCCACGTCAACCTGGAGCACCCCGTCGCGCTGGGCGGGGCGGACGATCACCTCGCCCGGGGCGTCCCCCAGACCGTGCTCGAGGGCGTTCTGCACCACCTCGGTGAAGACCAGGGACAGGTTCGTGGCCACCTCGGCCGGGATCAGCCCGAAGCTGCCCACGCGCGTCATCGCGACCTTGCTGCGCGACGAGGCCACGTCACGGACCATCGTCATCAGCCGGTCGGCGACCTCGTCGAAGCGCACCGACGTGTCGAACCCCTGCGAGAGGATCTCGTGCACCACGGCGATGGCTGCCACGCGCTTCTGGGCGTCACCGAGCGCGTTGATCGCCTCGACCGAGGAGGTGCGGCGCGCCTGGAGGCGCAGCAGCGCCGCGACGGTCTGCAGGTTGTTCTTCACCCGGTGGTGGATCTCGCGGATCGTGGCGTCCTTGGTGACCAGTTCCCGCTCGCGCGAGCGCAGGTCGGTGATGTCGCGGCAGGTGACGAACCAGCCGGTCTGGTCGCCCTCGACCAGGAGCGGCTGGACGCGCAGCCGCATCGCGCCCTGATGGGTCTCGATCTCCTTCTCACGCACCTTGGCGTGGCACAGCAGCGGGGGCAGCACCTCATCGACGGGCTCGCGCCGGCCCTGGGCGAGCTCGGCGATGACGGCGCGGACGTCGTCCCCCAGGAGGTCGCCGCCCCACCCGAGGTGCCGGAAGGCGCTCATGGCGTTGGGGCTGGCGAACGTGATCGTCCCGTTGGTCGAGACCCGCAGCGAGCCGTCCCCGACCCGCGGGGTCTCCCACGGCACCGGCTTGTCGCCCGGGGTGGGGAACAAGCCCTCCCGCAGCATGCCCATCAGCACCTGCGCGGTCTCGAGGTAGGTGTCCTCCAGGGCTCCCGGGGCGCGGACGCCCATCCTGTTCGTGTGCATCTCCACCACCCCGATGACGCGATCACCGCGGATGACGGGGACCGCGTGCACGTCCACGGGGATGCCCGCGTGCAGCTTGTTGCCGCTCGTCGCGCAGATCTCGCGGGAGAGGTAGGCCTCGATGACCAGGCTCTCGGGGTCGTAGGCGATGTCCTCGCCCACGACGTCGTCCTCCAGCGCGGTCGGCCCGGTCGTCGGTCGGCACTGGGCGGCGGCCCAGAACACGTTGTCGTCCTCGTCGGGGACCCAGAGGATGAGGTCGCTGAACGCGAGGTCGGCCAGCATGTCCCACTGGTCGATGAGGCTGCCGAGCCAGAGGGTGTCATCGGCGGACAGGTCACTGTGGGCTGCGACAACCTCGGACAACGTCAGCATGCGCCCCATCGTAGGACGTGGCAGAATGGACCCCCGCGCCGTCCGGCGCAGTGACGTAGAGGAGAACTCCCATGGGCAAGACCGGACGCAAGCGCCGCGCACGCAAGAAGAACAAGGCGAACCACGGCAAGCGCCCCAACGCCTGAGCGCGGTCGCTGACCGAGCAGAAGGACGCCCCCACCGGTTTCGGTGGGGGCGTCCTCGCTTGCGTGGTGGAACCTAGAGTTCGTAACGCACGGTGACGGTCTGGATCTGGGTGACGATCCGCAAGCGGAGGGCGTCCGGCGCCGGCGGGCAGGCCGACGAGCGCTTCACCAGCTTCTTGATGGCGTCGACCAGGTCGGTCTCGTCGAGGCAGTGCGCACACGCATTGATGTGGTGGCGCAGCACATCGGCCTCGCGGTCGGACAGCTCACCATCCAGGAACTGGTGGACGCGCTCCTCGACGTAGCTGCAGTCGATCTCACGCATCGCGACCCCCCATCCCGATCCCGAGGGAGGCGGCGTGGTCGGCCAGCAGCTTGCGCAACTGGGTCCGACCCCGGTTCAGACGCGACATGACGGTACCGATGGGCGTGCCCATGATCTCGGCGATCTCCTTGTAGGAGAAGCCCTCCACGTCGGCCAGGTAGACGGCCATGCGGAAGTCCGGCGCCAGCTGGGCCATCGCCTCGGTCACGGCGGAGTCCGGCACCCGGTCCAGCGCGTCCATCTCCGCCGAGCGCAGGCCCGTCGAGGTGTGCTGTTCGGCGGCGGCCAACTGCCAGTCCTCGACTCCCTCGCCGAAGGACTCCTGCGGCTGCCGTTGCCTCTTGCGGTAGGCGTTGATGTAGGTGTTGGTGAGGATGCGGTAGAGCCACGCCTTGAGGTTGGTGCCCGGCTTGAACTGGTGGAACGAGGCGAACGCCTTGGCGTAGGCCTCCTGCACCACGTCCTCGGCGTCAGCCGGGTTGCGCGCCATGCGCAGGGCGGCGCCGTAGAGCTGGTCGAGGTAGGGCAGCGCGTCCCGCTCGAAGCGCGCGGCGCGCTCTTCGGGTGTCTCGGTGGCGACGTCGACCTCGGCGGACTCGTCGGTGATCGGCAGGTTCATCACGTACGAGAGTACCGCCGACGCGCTCGACGCGTGCAGCCCCGTCCCGGGCCTTGTCGCGGTCGCAGTGCTTGCCATGCCCGAACAACACCGGGTCGCCCGGCTTTGTTCCCGTGGCTTGGCACCCGTGGTAGGAATGGGACATGAATCTCGTGCGCGGAATCGGCCGTCTGCTGCTGGGTGGCTTCTTCATCGTCCAGGGCGCCAAGGCCGTGAAGGAACCGGCCCAGTTCGCCGCAGCTGCGGAGCCGATCGCGGAGCGCTTCGTCCCGCTGGCCCAGCGGACCCTGCCCCCCGAGGCGTCCGCCTATGTTCCCGAGGACCCCGACACCCTCGTGCGCCTCAACGGCGTCGCGTCGGTGCTGGGCGGCCTCGGCATGGCGACCGGCATCTCCCGCCGCGGGGGCGCCTACTTGGCCGCGGCCTCGATGGTGCCGCACGTGCTGGCCGCCGACCTGCGCGCCGACACGCCCGGTGAGAAGGAGAAGGCGCGCGGCCTGCTGCTGCGCAACCTCGCCCTGCTCGGCGCGGCGCTGGTCGTCTCACAGGACACGGCGGGCCAGCCCAGCCTGCTGTGGCGCGCCGCCGACTCCCGCAAGCGCCTGGCGCGTGAGGCCGACCGCACCGCCAAGTTCGTCGCCCGTGAGACCGGCAACACCGGGCGCGCGCTGGCCAAGGACATCAAGCGCTACCAGCGCGAGGCCCAGCTGCAGGCGCGCATCGCGCGCAAGACCATCGAGGGCGCCCTTCCGTGACCCGCTGGGTCGCGCCGACGCCGGGGCGTCCCGTCGAGGGGTCGGTGGTCGTCCCCGGCTCGAAGTCCGCGACCGCGCGCGCGTTCGTTCTGGCTGCGTTGGCCTCGGGGCCCTCGCGGCTCACCGGCGTGCTGGACGCCCGCGACACCCGGCTCATGCGCGCTGCGCTGGGTTCCTTGGGGGTCGAGTTCGTCGACGAGGCGGACGCCGCGGTCCGGGTCGTGCCCCCGGTTGCGTTCTCCTCGGGGGCTGTGGACGTCGGCCTGGCCGGCACCATCATGCGCTTCGTGCCGCCGCTGGCCGCCCTGGCCGACGGCGTGACGCCGTTCACCGGTGACCGCGAGGCCGAGGTGCGCCCGATCGCTCCCCTCCTCGACGGCCTGCGGCAGGCGGGCGTCCGGGTGGAGGGGGCGTCCCTGCCGTTCACGGTGCACGGGACCGGCTCCGTGCCGGGCGGTGACGTGACCATCGACGCGTCGGGCTCGAGCCAGTTCGTGTCGGGGCTGCTGCTGGCCGCCGCACGCTTCGACGAGGGCCTGGTGGTCCACCACGTCGGCGGCACGGTGCCGTCACGTCCCCACATCGAGCTGACGCTGGCGATGCTCCGCGACCGCGGGGTGGGCGCCGAGGCCGTGGGCGAGGCGTCCTGGCGGGTCGCCCCGGGGCCGATCGCGGCGCGCGACGAGGCGATCGAGCCCGACCTCGTCAACGCGGCGGTGTTCCTGGCCGCGGCGCTCCCGACCACCGGCTCGGTGACGGTGGCGTGGCCCCGGTACACCGTGCAGGCGGCCGACACGATCCTCGGGGTGCTCGAGGCGCTCGGCGGCACGGTCTCGCGCGACGCCGACACCGTCACGGTGACCGGAACCGGGGTCGTGCGCGCCGCCGAACTCGATCTCACCGACGCCTCCGAACTCACGTGCATCGCCGCGGCCCTGCTCGCGCTGGCCGACGGCCCGGGGTCGATCCGCGGGGTGGCGCACGTGCGTGGCCACGAGACCGACCGGCTCGCGGCCATGGAGACCGAACTGCGCGCCCGCGGTGCCGGGGTGCACCAGACCACCGACGGGCTGGCGATCGTGCCGGGCCCGCTGACCGGTGGCGAGTGGTCCTGCTACGCCGACCACCGCCTGGCGCACGCGGGCGCGGTTCTGGGGCTCGCCGTGCCGGGCGTCGAACTCGACGACGTCGGTGCGACGACGAAGACCATGGCCGACTTCCCCGGCCTGTGGGGCCGTCTGGTGGGCGCATGAGCAGCCGCGCCTGGTCGCGCGACGAGCACGACGGGTACGGTCGTCCGCCCCGCCGGACGCGCCCGCGCACCAAGGACCGCCCCGACTACTCCGACGCCGAAGTCGGCCTCGTGATCACCGTCGACCGCGGCCGCTACAGCGTCGACCTCGACAACGACGCCGGGCACCGGCGCGTCCTGGCCACCAAGGCCCGCTCGCTGGGCCGCAAGGGCGTCATCGTGGGCGACCGCGTGCGCGTGGTGGGTGACACCTCAGGCGACGAGGGGACGCTGGCGCGCATCGTCGAGGTGATCGAGCGTGAGACGGTCCTGCGCCGCACAGCGGATGACGACGACCCGCACGAGCGGCCCATCGTTGCGAACGCCGACCAGTTGGCGATCGTGACGGCCCTGGCCGACCCCCCGCCGCGGATGGGCATGATCGACCGCATCCTGGTGGCGTCGTTCGACGCCGGGTTGCGGCCCTTGCTGGTGTTGACGAAGGCGGACCTGGCTGCGCCGGACGCGCTGCTGGCGGCCTACGCGGGCCTCGACGTGGACGCCGTGGTCGTGCAGCCGGGGGCCGACCTGGCCGAGCTTCGGGAGCTGCTGGCCAGCCACCGCACGGTGTTCGTGGGGCACTCGGGCGTGGGCAAGTCGACGCTGGTCAACGCACTGATCCCCGACGCTGGCCGGGCGATCGGCCACGTCAACGAGGTCACGGGGCGCGGACGCCACACCTCCACCTCCGCGATCGCCCTGGAGTTGCCCGAGCCGGGGGGCTGGGTGATCGACACCCCGGGCGTCCGGAGCTTCGGGCTGTCGCACGTGACGACCGACACGATCATGGCGGCGTTCGACGACCTGGCCGCCATCGTGGTCGACTGCCCGCGGGGCTGCCAGCACGACTCCACGGCGCCGGAGTGCGCGCTGGACGAAGCAGTGGCCCGGGGAGACCTGAGCCCGGAGCGGCTGGAGTCGTTCCGTCGCATGGAGAAGGTCTGGACGAGCCCGCCCGCGTGGGAGTGATCGGGGCCGGCGGACCGCCGCTAGGGTGAGGCCCATGCCGGAGACCTCCTACGTGGACGACGTGCGCCTCGCGCACGTGCTCGCCGACAACGCCGACGCCCTGACCATGGCGCGTTGGAAGGCGCTCGACCTGCAGGTGTCGGCCAAGCCCGACATGACCGAGGTGACCGACGCCGACCTCGCCGTCGAGGACGCCCTGCGCGCC
Organism: uncultured Propioniciclava sp.; assembly: GCA_937872005.1. Lineage (GTDB taxonomy): Bacteria > Actinomycetota > Actinomycetes > Propionibacteriales > Propionibacteriaceae > Propioniciclava. The sequence continues at coordinate 328 of CALMPQ010000320.1, read as the reverse complement.
ACCCTGAAGCGGGCCCGCCCGCGCGACGCCGTGCACGGCGAGGAGCGGCAGGACACAGGGCACGGCCCGCGCCGCTGGATCATCGACCCGATCGATGGCACCCGCAACTTCCTGCGCGGGGTGCCCGTGTGGGCCACCCTGATCGGCCTGATGGACGGTGACAAGGTCGTCGTCGGCATGGTGTCGGCGCCGGCGCTGCAGCGCCGCTGGTGGGGCTCGGTGGGGGGCGGGGCGTTCACGGGGAAGACGCTGGCGTCGGCGTCCCGGTTGCAGGTCTCGGGCGTGGACGCCGTGGTGATCACCTTGGTGCCGATGCTGGTGGCCCATT
>CALMPQ010000319.1 GCA_937872005.1 uncultured Propioniciclava sp. | reverse complement strand
GAGGTAGGGCGACGAGTCGAGGTTGGTGACGTGGGCTTGCAGCGGGGCGCCCTCGGTGTAGGTCGGGGCGGGGATCGTGTCCATGATGACCTCGAAGAGCGGCTCCAAGGTCTCCGAGTCGGGCATCTCGCCGTCGGCGGGCTGGTTCAGGGACGCCCGGCCGGCCTTCGCTGCGGCGTACACGACCGGGAAGTCGAGCAGCTCGGCGCTGTCGTCGTCGACCAGGTCCATGAACAGGGCGTACACCTCGTCGAGCACCTCGGCGATGCGGGCGTCGGACCGGTCGACCTTGTTGACCACGACGATGATCGGCAGCTTCTTGGCCAGGGCCTTGCGCAGGACGAACCGGGTTTGGGGCAGGGGGCCCTCCGAGGCGTCCACGAGCAGCAGGACGCCGTCGACCATCTCCAGGCCGCGCTCGACCTCGCCGCCGAAGTCGGCGTGGCCGGGGGTGTCGATGATGTTGATCGTGACGTCCTGGCCACCGATGGTGTGCTTGACCGCGGTGTTCTTGGCCAGGATCGTGATGCCCTTCTCCCGCTCGAGGTCCATGGAGTCCATGACGCGCGTCTCGACGTCCTGGTTCTCGCGGAAGGCGCCGGACTGCCAGAGCATGGCGTCCACCATGGTGGTCTTGCCGTGGTCGACGTGGGCGATGATGGCGATGTTGCGCAGGTCGGCGCGTGTGGGCATGCGGGGATTCCAGACTGGTTGCGGGGATTGACGCTTGATTCTACGCGCCGCGGGGGTGAGGGCGTTAACCGGTGTCCGGCGCCCGGCTCGCCTCACGGTTCACGGCGACGACGCCCACGACCCAGGAAACCAGCGCGCCGACGACCACCGCCGCGGCCGCACGCTGGTCGAGGGGCAGCGGGGCGAGCAGCAGGGTGAGTACCACGGCGAGGGCGGCGAGGAACCAGACCAGGACGGCCGTCCAGTACCGCTCGAGGGCGATGAGGGCGGCGACGACGAGCAGCGCGACGGCCAGGATGCAGCTGGCGGCCAGCAGGGCCGCGATCACGGCGGGCGCGATCACGTAGTCGGCGCCCATGTAGAGCTGCAGCGCCCACGGGCCGAGGAGCCAGCCACCCACCGCGGCGACCGCAGCGACGGCGAAGCCGCCCGCCGACAGCTTCGCGACCAGGCTCAGCAGCTGGGCGTGCTTGCCGGCGCGGATCATGCGGGTGACCACGGGCACGGCCATGGCCTGCACGGGCGCGAGCGCGACCAGGGGCAGGCGGGCGAGCGTGACGCCGCCGAACACCGGCGCCATCGCGGCCGAGGTGCCGAGGATCGCCGAGGCGACCGCCGGGAAGGCGGTCACCTGCAGCGACTGCAGGCCGTTGGCCAGGCCGAGTGCGCCCACGGCCGAGCCCACCGACCGCAAGCTGGAGCCGCGGGTGTCCCAGCTCAGGCTGCGGGCCACCGTGCGGGCGACGGGGAGCCACCCGAAGCAGCCGATCACGATCACCGCCGTGGCGAGGCCGAGCGTGGGCGGCACGGCGCCGACGACGAGGGCGAACACGAGCGCGAGGCGCAGGGTCGCCTCGACCACCACCACGCTCACATAGGCGACCAC
>CALMPQ010000318.1 GCA_937872005.1 uncultured Propioniciclava sp. | reverse complement strand
CCGATCTGTCAGGTCGACGCGGCCGGGCTGGAGCTTGCCGTACCAGATCTCGGAGTAGCCCTCGGGGGAGCACATCACCACGTCGACATCGGCCTGCTCGGTGGCGCGCCAGAACCCGGTCTCGATGGTCAGCGGGCGGTCGGGACGGCCCTCCTCGTCGAGCAGGAACATCTGGGCCAGGTAGTGCAGGTAGTCCGACCCGTTCTCGGCGAAGTCGATCTGGACGCCGAACTCCACCTTCTCCTCCCCCGGCCACTCGCGGTAGCCGGTGCCCTCCCAGCGCCCACGCAGCCACGCGAGGCCCACGAGGGCGGGGTTCAGGTCGGTCGGAATCTCGAACATGCGTCTCCTGTCGTCGTCGTGCCCATCCAACGCTGGCGCGCCGACGATGATTCCGCAAGGGCCGCGGGGCGGTTGCGACAAGGGGTGCCGCTACAGTGATGCAGGTGATCACCCGACGAAACCTCCTCGCCGGCGCTGCAACGGGCACCGCCTTGCTGGTGGCCGGTTGCACCGGCGACCCGGCCCCGTCGACGCCTCCGGCCCCGCTCCCACCCGACGCGTCCGAGACCCCGCGCGTCGACCCCAACACCCACCGCGTCCTCACCCGAACGCCGGCCTCCGACGTCGTCATCCCCCCCGGCCCTCACGGAGCCCTGACGGCGTCCCGGGCGGTGCTCGCCGCAGCCACCGCGGTGGTGGTCGTCGCCGAGGACGCCAGCCCCGCCGCGAGCCCCCAAGCGACGGCAACGGCTGAGGCCACGGCGTCCCCCGACCCGGCGTCCACGGCCGGCCCCACGCCGGAGCCACGCGGGAACCCCCACGACGTCGCCGCGGCGCTGGCCCGGGAACTCGGCATCCCCCTCTTCGCCGACTCCCCCGACCTGCCCGCCGAGCTGGATCGCCTCCAGACCCGCACCGTCTTCGCCTACGGCACCCCTCAGCACGTCGGCGACCGCGAGGTGCTCCCCGCCCCGGCCAGCGCGGCCGAGGTGGACCTGCCCGGGCTGCCGGCCGAGGTCGTGGCTCCCGCGGTGCTCCCGCTGGTGGCGGGTGACCTCGACCCGCTCACCGGCGCCACCCTGCTGGCGGCCAAGCTCACCACGGCACCGACGCTGATCGGCCCCCACCCCGGCGTCGACGCCGAGTCGACGGCCCGGGTCAAGGCCCATCAGGGCCCGGTGCTGGGCATCGGGGACGGCTTCGGCACCGACGCGCAGTTCGCGGGCCAGGTCGAGACGACCCGCACCGCCGGGGAACTCCCCGGCGGCGGCATCGCGCCGTTCCCCGGCCGCCACATGATCGCCCTGTACGGCCACCCCCAGACCCCCGCGCTCGGCATGATGGGCGAGCAGCCCCCGGCCCAGGCCGTCGAACGGCTGAACAAGCTCGTCGCCGAGTACCGCGAGCACGCCCCCCACCTGAACCCCATCGGGGCGTTCGAGATCATCGCCACGGTCGCGAGCGGGCAGGCGGGCGAGGACGGCGACTACTCGTACGAGACCCCCATCGACCTGCTCATGCCCTGGATCGAGGCCGCTGAGGCCAACGACATCTACGTCGTGCTCGACCTCCAGCCGGGGCGCACCGACTTCCTCACCCAGGCCAAGCGCTACGAGGAACTGCTGCGGCGCCCGTGGGTCGGCCTGGCCCTCGACCCCGAGTGGCGGCTCAAGCCCGACCAGCGGCACCTGCGCCAGATCGGCCAGGTCCACGTCGACGAGGTCAACCAGGTGGGCGCCTGGCTGGCCGACCTGGTCGCCCAGCACAAGCTGCCGCCCAAGGTGCTCACCCTGCACCAGTTCCAGACCCGGATGATCCTGGAGCGCGCCAAGCTCGACACCTCCCGCCCCGAGGTGCAGTACCTCGTCCACGTCGACGGACAGGGGGCCCAGGGGGCCAAGCAGGCCACGTGGGGTGTGATCAAGCGCGACCTGCCGCCCCACGTGTGGCTGGGCTGGAAGAACTTCGAGGACGAGGACATCCCGATGCTCACCCCGAAGCAGACCATCGACCGGGTCGAGCCGGCCCCGCACTTCATCTCCTACCAGTAGGACCCGATGCGCATCGTCCTGCAGCGCGTCACCCGCGCGAGCGTCACCGTCGAGGGCGAGGTCGTCGGCTCCATCGACGCCCCGGGGCTGTTCCTGCTCGTCGGGGCCACGCACACCGACTCCGTGGCCGACGTCGAGCGACTGGCCGACAAGGTCTGGAACCTCCGCATCCTCCGCGACGAGCGCTCGGCCGCCGACGAGGATGCCCCGATCCTGGTCGCCAGCCAGTTCACCCTTTATGCCGACGTCCGCAAGGGGCGGCGCCCGAGCTGGAGCGACGCCGCCCCCGGCCACGTCGGCGAGCCCCTGGTGGACGCCTTCGTCGCGGCCCTGCGCGCCCGCGGCGCCACGGTGGAGACCGGCCGCTTCGGCGCGGACATGGCCGTCGACTTGGTCAACGACGGCCCCGTGACCCTGGTCCTCGACAGCACCATGTGGGCGCGCTGACCGCGCAGAAGTCGTTCCCCCTACACTTGACGCCGACCCGAACCCGGGTCGGGAGGGGGTGACGATGGCCCACGTTCTGGCCGTCAGCCCGCGCGCCGAGGGCGCCTCGGGCGACCACGCCTTCGCCGTCCTCGGGTTGCTGTCGCACTCCGTGCGCGAGATGCGCCCCGACGCCGCCATCGTCACCGAGGCCGGCCGCGCCGACGTCCTCATCCTGGACGGGCGCACCGACCTCGCCGTCGCCCGCCAGATGTGCCGCCTGCTGGACACGGCGGGCAACGAGACCCCCGTCCTGCTCGTCCTGGGCGAGGGCGGGTTCGCCGCGGTGACGACCGAGTGGGGCGTCCGCGACATCGTGCTCGACACGGCCGGCCCCGCCGAGGTCGACGCCCGGATCCGCCTGGCCGTCCCGCGTGAGACCACCCAGGGCATCGTCAGCGCCGGCGGCCTGGTCATCGACGAGTCGGCGTACCACGCGTCGCTGGACGGGCGCACCCTCGACCTCACCTACACCGAGTTCGAGCTGCTCAAGTACCTGGCCCAGCACCCGGGGCGCGTCTTCTCCCGCGAGACCCTGCTCTCCGACGTCTGGGGGTACGACTACTTCGGCGGCACCCGCACCGTCGACGTGCACGTCCGCCGGCTGCGCGCCAAGCTCGGCACCGAGCACGAGTACCTGATCGGGACGGTCCGCAACGTCGGGTACCGGTTCAGCCCCGATGCGCGCAGGAGTGAAGCCGGTTGATCCCCGACTGGGTCGCCACCATCTCCGACACCGACCTCGAGCGCCGCTTCGGGGCGTCCACGCTGGCCCGCGGCCAGGACTACGCCGACGATGGCCGCGTCAGCGGCATCCGCACCGCCGGGGACCTGATCATGGGCAAGGTCACCGGCACCGAGCAGGCCCCTTACCAGTGCTCGGTCGTCGCGACCGCCGGGCCGGCATCCCTCGTCGCGACCTGCACCTGCCCGGTACGGCGCGACTGCAAGCACGCCGCCGCCCTGCTCCTCACGGCCCGCCGCAACGCCGGGCGCCGTGGCCCCGCCCTCTGGCAGCAGGCCCTGGCCCCCTTGGTCCCCCGGCCCGACGCGTCGCGGGGGTCGGTGCCGCTCGCCCTCCAGCTCAACCGCGGACGCCGTGAGTACACCCTGCGTCCCCTCCGCCCCGGCTCCCGGGACGCGTGGATCAAGGCGGGCGCCGACTGGGACGACATCCGTCTCCAACCCGGCACCTTCGACCCCGCCCAGCGCCAGGTCCTGCTCGACCTGCTGGAATCCCGCCGGCGCAACGAGTACGCCTACGGCCATCGGGTGGACGCCCTGCCCCTGCGGGAGCTGCACATCGACGTCTGGGAGGTCCTGGCCCGCGCTCGCGCGGCGACAGGCGGACGAGGAGGTCGCTGAGGCGCCCCG
>CALMPQ010000317.1 GCA_937872005.1 uncultured Propioniciclava sp. | reverse complement strand
ACTCCGGCATCGGCCGCGCCGTCGCGATCGCGTTCGCCCGCGAGGGCGCCGACGTGGCCATCAACTACTTGCCCGAGGAGCAGTCCGACGCCGAGGACACGGCGTCCTGGATCGAAAAAGCCGGGCGCAAAGCCGTGTTGGTGCCGGGCGACCTGTCGATCGAGCAGGTGGCTCGCACGGTGGTCGACCAGGCCGTCGCCGGGCTGGGCGGGCTCGACATCCTCGTCAACAATGCCGCCTTCCAGTGGGGGCGCCGCGAGCAGGGCCTCGCCTCGGTCAGGACCGACGAGCTCGACCAGATCATGAAGGTGAACCTGTACGCCTTGGTCTGGGTCACCCAGCAGGCGCTGCCGCACCTCGGTCAGGGGGCAAGCATCATCAACGTGAGTTCCATCCAGGCCTATGACCCGTCTGAAGCGTTGCTCGACTACGCCGCCACCAAGGCTGCGATCAACAACATGACGGTCAACCTCGCCCAGGAACTCGGTGAGCGGGGTATCCGCGTCAACGCGGTCGCCCCCGGCCCGATCTGGACGCCGCTGCAGCCCGCCACCAAGGACGGCGACTCGCTGCCGACGTTCGGCGCCGACACGCCGCTGGGGCGTCCGGGCCAGCCGGCCGAGTTGGCGGGCGCGTTCGTGTTCCTGGCGTCGCCGCTCGAGGCTTCCTACGTCTCCGGGACCGTGTTGGGCGTCACCGGCGGCAAGCCGGTCTTCTGATCACAGGGCGCCGTAGCGCGCCTGCGCGGCCTGGATCGCGGAGACGTAGCCGCCGCGGCGCACCGACTCGCCGTCCCAGACCGTCGGGACGGCGAGCATGCCGCGCACCTGGTCGAGGGAGACGAAACCCTTGCGGACCATCCAACTCTGCAGGCCGCCGACGAGCTCGCGCGTGTACGACCGCCCGTGCCGGATCAGCGCCGCCGTGGTCATCACCACGTCGGCCCCGGCGAGGAGGTACTTCACCACGTCGTCGCTCGATTCGACACCCGATGAGCCCGCCAGCGAGGCCTGGGTGTGGTTGCGCAGCGACGCGATCCAGGTGCGCGGCAGGCGACCCTCTTGTGGGGTCGACAGCTCGAACTCGGCGTCGGTGTTGAGCGTCTCGATGTCCACATCGGGGTTGAGGAACCGGTTGAACAGCACGAGCCCGGACGCCCCGGCGTCCACCAACTGCAGGGCCACGTTGCCGACCGAGGAGAAGAACGGCGACATCTTCACCGACACCGGGACCGACACAGCCTCCGACACCGCCGACACGATCTCGAGGTGGCGCTTCACGACCACGTCGCCGGTCGTCATCATGTCGCCGGGCACCATGTAGATGTTCAGCTCGATCGCGGCCGCGCCGGCGTCCGCGAGCTCGCGCGCGAACTCCACCCAGCCGCCGAGGTCGGAGCCGTTCAGCGACGCGATGATCGGCACGTCGACGGCCTTGGCCGAGCGCTCCACGAGCGACAGGTACGAGAACGCCGCCGACTTCGTCGTCACCGGGGCGGTGGGGAAGTAGTCCAGGGCCTCGGCGAACACGTTGGTCTGGGCGTCCAGAAGCTGCTCGTCGCGCGCCACCTCGGCCTTCAGCTGCTCCTCGAACAGCGAGTAGAGCACGATCGCGGACGCCCCACCCTCGGCCAGGGCCTCCACCCCGGCCACGGTCTGGGAGAGCGGCCCGGCGGAGGCGACCACCGGGTGCTCGAGTTCGAGGCCGAGGTAGCGGGTCGTGAGGTCCATCGTCACTCCTTCGCGTCGGCGGCGAACTCCGCGGCCGTCCGGTTCGACATCTGCTCATAATCCGCCCAGCGGCGGTTCACCTGCATCTGACCGTAGTTGAGCATGCGCTCGGCCGCCTCGGGATCAGCCGACTTCAGCATGCGGAACCGCAGCTCGTTGTCGTGGTATGCCTTCAGCGGGAACCGCGGGCGCGGCGAGTCGAGCAGGAACGGGTTCTTGTCCTGCTGGCGCAGCACCGGGTTGAACCGCATCAGCGGCCAGTGGCCCGAGTTCACCGCCATGTACTGCTGGTCGAGGCCCTTGGCCATGTCGATGCCGTGCGCGATGCAGTGGCTGTAGGCCAGGATCAGCGACGGCCCG
>CALMPQ010000316.1 GCA_937872005.1 uncultured Propioniciclava sp. | reverse complement strand
GACCTGAACTCGCACCCAACCCGGAGGACGCATGCTCGACATCCTCAGCCGGTACGACATCCTCGGGGCCTTCTGGATGACCGTCCAGTTGGCCCTGTGGTCTGCCCTCGGCTCGCTGATCCTCGGCACGATCCTGGCGATCATGCGCGTCTCGCCGGTGGCGGTGCTGCAAAAGCTGGGCGCGTTGTACGTCAACGTGACCCGCAACACGCCCCTCACGCTGATCCTCGTGTTCTGCGTCCTGGGGGCGTTCTACATCCTCCAGTGGCGCTTCCTGCCCGGGGACGCCCCGCTGGCCCGACAGATCTTCATCTGGGCCATCGTGGGCCTGTCCGCCTACCACGCGGCGTTCGTGTGCGAAGCCCTGCGCTCGGGCGTCAACACCGTGCCGGTCGGGCAGGCCGAGGCCGCCCGCGCGATCGGGCTGACCTTCACCCAGTCGCTGTCGCAGGTGATTCTGCCCCAGGCGTTCCGAGGGGCGATCGCGCCGCTCGGCTCGGTGCTCATCGCGCTGATCAAGAACACCACGGTGGCGGCGATCATCGGCGTGCCCGAGGCGGCCGCGATCATGCGCACGATCATCGAGAACGAGACCGGCAGCCTGGTGGTCTTCTTCATCTTCGCACTCGGCTTCGTCATCCTGACCCTGCCGGTCGGCGTGGGCTTCACCGAGATGTCGCGACGCCTGGCGGTGAAGCGATGAGCGCCCAGGCCGTCCTGTTCGACGCGCCCGGCCCCAAGGCCCGGGTCCGGCACCGCATTCTCACCCTCGTCGGTCTGTTCGGCGCGCTCGCGCTGATCGGCTGGTTCGTCTGGCAGCTGAACGAGACGCAGCAGCTGGAGCCGAGCCTCTGGACGCCCTTCCTCAGCCCCGACACCTGGACGCAGTACCTGCTGCCCGGTCTGGTCAACACCCTGCAGGCCGCGGTCGTCTCGGTGCTGTTCGCCATGGTGTTCGGCCTCGTGTTCGGCATGGGGCGCCTCTCGCAGGTCCGCCCGCTGCGCTGGGTCTGCGGCGTCATCGTGGAGTTCTTCCGCTCCGTGCCCGTGCTGCTGATGATGATCTTCACGTTCTTCCTGCTGGCCCGGAACCTCGGGTTGGCGGGCGCGGCGGCGTCCTTCTGGGCCGTCGTCATCGCGCTGACGCTGTACAACGGCTCGGTCATCGCCGAGCTGGTGCGCTCGGGCGTCCACCAGCTGCCGAAGGGGCAGGGGGAGGCGGGTCTGGCGATCGGCCTGACCCCGGGCCAGACGCTGCGCACGATCCAGCTGCCGCAGGCCCTGACCGCGATGCTGCCGGCCCTGATGAGCCAGCTCGTCGTCGTGCTCAAGGACAGCGCGCTCGGCACCGCCATCACCTACCCCGAGCTCATCGCCAGCGGCCGCCAGCTCGGCTCGCGCTTCGGCAACGTGATCGCCGCCTACATCGTGATCGGCCTGATCTTCGTGCTGATCAACTGGCTGCTGACGATCGCCGCCGGGCGCCTGGAGCGGTTCATCAACCGCCGCGGCCAGACGGCCGGCAAGGCGCGCACCGCGGCGTCCACGCTCGTGCAGGGCGGTGGCGCACCGGGTGAGTTCGGCGCCAACATCGCCGACGCGGTCGAGGAGGAAGTCACCGAGCGGGTCGAGGCCTGGCAGGAGCGGCGCCACCCCGAGGGTTAGCGCCCCAGCAGCCAGTCGACGGCCTGGGCTCCGGTCCAGCCGTCGGGGAACGCGGCCTGCAGGCCGTGCGCGCCGGCGAGGTCGGAGCCCAGCGTGACAGCGGGCTCCTCCTCGTAGCCGTCCTTGCGGCGCTGCGGCATGCCGATGTTGGCGAACAGGGCGTTGCACAGGCACTTGCGACCGACGGTCTGCGCGGGGTCGCCGCCCTTGCGCTCGAACATGTGCTCGGGCTCGGATGCGCACCGGTAGACGATCTTGCCGTCGCCGACCTCGGCCGGCTGGCGGAGGTAGCCGAGGTCGCAGATGCGGTTGCGGGCCTCGTAGACCTCGGGTTCGGAGAGCGTGCCGGGGAGTCGAGCCACCTTGAACGGGAAGCCCGTCGGTGAGGCGAGCGCGTCGTTCTTGACCTTGAGGGTGCCCGCGCGCAGTTCGTAGAGAAGCTGGTCGCGGATCTCGTCAGTTAGCCCCGACTCCTTGGCGAGGGCGAAGATCGTCCCGCACTGGACGCCCACCGCCCCGGCCGCGCGCGCTGCCGCGACCTTCTCGGGGGTCGACCACGCGCCGGCCAGCCAGAAGGGCAGGCCGAGGGCGACCATCTTCTCGACGTCGGCCTCGTCCTTGGGGGAGTAGATCGGCTCGCCGTGCTCGTTGAGGGCGAGCTTGCCGCGCGGGGGAGCGGAGTGGCCGCCGGCGACGGGCCCCTCGACGACGAAGCCGTCGGGGCGGATCTCGGCGTCTCGGGCGAGGTAGCCGCCCAGCACGTGCAGGGAGATGATCGCCAGGAACAGGGGTCGGTTGAGGGTGGCGACGGCGTCCCCGAGGTAGGTGACGGGGTCGAGCACGGCCGTGTGGGTCTTGGTCTGGTTCTCGACCTCGATGGTGAGGCGGCCGGGGCGTCCGGCGGCGAACTCGGTGAGGACGCGCGGCATCTCCTTGGGGATGCCCGCGCCCATCAGGACGTAGTCGACGCCGGCGAGCATCGCGCCGAGGGTGGCCGAGAGCGTCGCGGTCTGGATCTTCTGCAGGAAGTTGATGCCGACGACGCCGTCGTGGCCCTCCTTGGCCAGCCAGACCTCGACGAAGTTGCCGACCAGGCTCAGTTCGATCGCCGCGCGGCTGGGGGAGATGGTCAGCGTGGGGTGGGGGCGGTAGGGCTGGCCCTCGGGGCGTCCGCCGGGCAGGAAGTAGGCATCCAGCACGCGTTCGGCGATCTCGGGCACCGGGAAGTGCGCGATGGCGCGGCGGGCGTGGCCCTCTGGGTCGCCGTCCTGCAGCACGCGGGCGACGACGCCGTCGAGCGCGGTGCCGGAGACGACGCCGAGGCCGCCGGCGCGGGCGACCGTGTTGGCGAGCTGCCACGAGGAGACGGCGACGCCCATGCCGCCCTGGATGATGGTGGGGTGCTGGGTCATGGGGAAAGCCGTTCGCTCGGAGAGTGCCATCAACCTACGGTAGCGTAGGTTCAAGGTCTGTGAAAGTGAAACGGACCCGAGAGACGAAGGTGCGCGACGAGCCGTCGATCGGATCGGTGAAGGCGAGGGTGCGCGCAATGAGGCGCAGCGGTTGGGTGGGGTCCTCGGGGGCGTCGCTCACGGTCGGGTAGAGCGGGTCGCCGATGATGGGGGCGCCGAGGCCGTTCAGGTGGACGCGGAGCTGATGGGTCCGGCCAGTGGTGGGTTCGAGGCGGTAGGTGCCGAGGTCGCCGTGGGTGGCGACCAGGGTGACGAGCGTCTCGGCGTTGGGCGGCTCGTCGGGGAGTTCGACGGCCTGCAGTTCGCCGCGGCGCTTGGTGATGTGGGATCGCACGATCGTGGGGGTGCTGAGCTCGGGGAGCGCCGGGGCAAGGGCCTCGTAGGTCTTGGTGGTCAGCCTCTTCTCGAACAGCTCCTGGTAGGCCGAGCGCCATCTTCTGGCCGTCGAGAAGAGCATGACCCCCGCGGTGAGCCGGTCCAGCCGATGCGCCGGGGCGAGGTCGGGCAGGTCGAGCTGGGTGCGCAGCTTGATGAGGGCCGAGTTCTGGACGTGCGCCCCGCGGGGGATGGACGCCAGGAAGTGCGGTTTGTCGATGACGACGATGCGGTCGTCCTGGTGCAGCACCGCGAGGTCGGCGATCTCGGGTTCGGGGTGGAGATCCTTGTGGAACCAGATGAACGTGGCGGGGGTGTAGGGGGTTGCCTGGTCGATGGGAGTGCCGGTGGCGTCGACGAACCGGGCCTCGTCGAGCCACGCGTCGACGGGCACGCGGTCGGGCAGGCGGGCGCGCAGGAAGTCACGGATCGTGGCGTGGGGGTGCGTGGTGCCCCCGACGCGCGCGGGCGTCCGCACCCACACGGCGTCCAACCCCGCTTGCTGGGGGAGTGGCGAACGTGCGCGTCGGCGTCCCATGGGGGGACGGTAGCGCGCGTGGGCCGTGCGCGCCGTCACCCACCGGGGCTGGTCACTCGTGAGGGGGTTTGTCACCCATGAGGGGCTTCCTCCCACGTCTCTGATGTGACAAAGGTGAGTGTCGCGCCACCCGGGGTACCCGGGGTCAGGGGGTGCAGATCAGGTGCGCGACGAGGGCGGTCCATCCTGTCTGGTGGGAGGCCCCCAAGCCGACGCCCGTGTCGCCGTCGAAGTACTCGCTGAACGTGGGGTGCGCGGCCCACAACGGGCCGGTCGGCTGGTGGTACGGGTCACCCGGACGCCGTCCGTCCGGCCCCAGCCGGA